>JAFYHA010000022.1 GCA_017539425.1 Clostridia bacterium | reverse complement strand
TTTCGGACTGCTTGTCCTCATCAGGGCTTATTTTTCCTCCGCGGAAAGCGCGTTTTCGGCGATGAACCGGATCCGCATCAAAGCCGAAGCGGACGAAGGGAAGCGCCGCGCCAAAGCTGCGCTGTTTATTTCAAACAATTTTGAACGTGCCATCACCACGCTGCTGATCGGGAACAACCTGGCCGGCGTGGCGGGTTCCTCCGTGGCCACACTTGTGTTTACGCATCTGATGGTTTCCGGCAGACTCGGCAATATTTCATCCGAAACGGTGACCGTGCTGTGCACGCTGGTCACCACTTTGCTGTTTTTCCTGTTCAGCGAAATGATTCCCAAAGCGCTGGCCAATGACCGGCCTGACACTCTGGCCAGGATGTATGCGCCGGGCTTGAGGATCATTATGAAAGTCTTCAAACCGCTTGCTGTGGCGCTCAATGCATTGGGAAAAGCCATCTCCCGCCTGTTCAAGGGCGAGGAGCAACCCTCGATCACCGAGGAAGAACTCTATGATATCGCGGATACAGCGGAAGAGGAAGGCGTATTGAACGAGGAACAGACAGATCTGTTCAAATCCGCGCTGGAATACGGCAACACGGAAGTATCGGATATTATGACCATGCGTCCGGATATCATCTATGCTGACATCCATATGACGAACGAGGAGATCCTGGAGATTATCGAGAACCATAATGTGTCCAGACTCCCGATCTGTGACGGATCTCTGGACAGGGTGCTGGGAATCCTTCCGATGCGTTCGTTTATGCGCCGCTATCTGCAGAATCCTCGCTTTCCGATCCGAAAACTGATGCTGATGCCGTTTTATGTGCGGGATATTGCGTTTATCCATGATTGTATGGAAATCATGCGCGAACAGAAGTTTACCATGGCGATCGTGCTGGATAAGAACGACCGTGCGGTAGGTCTCATCACTGTGGAGGACATTCTGGAGGAACTTGTCGGAGAGATCTTTGACGAAAGCGACGTGGTTGACCAGAACTTCATCAAAAAAGGCGGCAATCATTTTGAGGTCAACGCCGAGTTGAGCGTAGGCGAGGTCCTGTCCCGGATGAAATACCGTTCGCGGGATTACCGGATCCTGAGTATGAGCGTTCGGGACTGGGTCATTGAGAATCTGGGCAGGGATCCGGAGGAAGACGACTCTTTTGCCTACCGGAATCTGCAGATCACGGTCAGCGAAATTGAGGATGGCGTCATCCGGAAGGTGATTTTCTATATCGACACGGACAATCCGGATTCGGATTCCGCGAAAGGCGGTGATCGTTCATGACAGCCGTCTATATCGCGATCACGATTCTGATGATCCTGCTGTCTGCCTGGTTTTCCGCATCCGAAATGGCCTTCAACTACGCTAATGTGCTCCGTTTGAAAAAACGGCAGGAGGAGGGAAGCAAGGCTGCCGCCCTGGCTCTGCGGATCCGTGATCATTTTACGGATACACTGTCCATGATCCTGATCGGGAATAATCTGGTCAACATCGCGGCTTCGACATGCATGACGGTGCTGTTCCTGTCAACCGCCTGGAGCGAGTCTGTCGCGACTGTGGTCTCCACGCTGGTGATGACGATCCTGATCCTGATTTTCGGTGAAACGACGCCCAAATTGCTCGCCAAACGGTTCCCGGAGGCCTTTGCCTGCTTTTCCGCCTATCCGATCTGGATCCTGATGATCATCTTCAAGCCTCTGACGTTTCTGGTCATGGGACTGGTCAATCTGTTGAGAAAGATCTGGAAGAAGGACCAGAAGGATGACGATCCGACCGTTACGGAGAAAGACCTGGAGACGATCATCGACACGGTCGAGGAAGAGGGCGTGATCGACGAGGCGCAGGGAGAAATGCTCCAGTCCACCCTGGACTTCAAGGATACGACGGTTTATGAGATCATGACCCCCCGCAAGGATGTCGTGTCCATCGATATTTCAGATGACCTGGAGAAGAATGCGAAGATCATTTCAGCTTCCCGCTTTTCCAGGATCCCGGTCTATGAGGACAGCATCGACAATATCATAGGCGTACTGTATCTCAATCAGTTCTACCGAGTGATCGCGAAGGCATCAGACAACAGCGGATTTACATTGCGCAGTATTCTGCTTCCGCCCTGCCTGATGCATAAGACTATGAAACTCCCGGCCGCACTTTCCATGATGCGTGCTCGCCATACGCATATGGCAATCGTGATTGACGAATTCGGCGGAACGATGGGTATCGTCACGATGGAGGATATTCTGGAAGAACTCGTGGGGAACATTTGGGACGAATACGATGTAATCGTGGAAGAATGCGAGGACCTGGGCGATAACCGCTACCGTGTGGACGGGAATATGTCCATTGAGGACTTTTTTGAGGAAATCGAGTTTGACGCACACGATTTTACCTGCGAGTATACGACTATGGGCGGGTGGGCCGTCGAAATGCTGGAAGCCAACCCGCATACCGGAGACGTGTTTACCTATGAAAACCTGACGGTCAAGGTCGAATCCATGCAAAACATGCGTGTCACAAAACTGCTGGTTACCGTTTCCCCGAAGGAAGAGGATACAGAGGAATAGAGTTATGGCGGAGGTGCAGATTTCATGAGAAGAACTCGAGACGGGTTTTCCGGTGAAAAGGCATTTCCGCCTGTTTCCTTCCGGGATAAAGCCGGAACCGGGATCGAACGGTTCCATCCAGCCGTTGCGGCGTTACTGTTCCTTTGTGTGGCGCTGCTGCCGATCTTTTTAGCCAATCCGGTGCTTCATGCAACGCTGTTTGTATCCGGACTTTGTATGGCGCTGATGCTCCGTCACACAAAAAACGGAATGGGCTATTATCTATGGACGCTGTTTCTCGGACTGGGAATTGTACTGACCAATCCGCTGATTTCCCAGCGCGGACAGTCGGTGCTGTTTTTCCTGAACGGCAATCCGATCTCCGTGGAGGCTCTGTACTACGGTTTGTTCGACGCCCTTCTGATGATGGGCGTGATCCTGTGGTGCCGGGTCTGGAATACGGTCATGACAACGAACCGAATGATGTTCTTACTGGGAGGTATGATTCCCAAAGCCTCGCTGGTCCTGACCTGCGCACTGCGGTTTTTCCCGCTCATGATCGCCAGGTGGAAAAGCATTCGCAGAACACAGAAAGCGATCGGATGCGAATCCGAAGGGGTGCGGGCGGCGGCGTCCCAGTTTTCAGCGCTGGTCACCTGGGCCATGGAGACATCCATCGGAATGGCGGCATCCATGCGGGCAAGGGGATATGGTCTGAAGGGAAGAAAGAATTATTCCGAATACCACATGACCGCAGAGGACTGGATACTGACCGCTGCCGTGCTGATCCTGACCGCAACCGTGGCCGTAGCCGCGGCTATGGGCCGGATGGAGTATGCGTATTATCCGACCATGCAGGAGCTTCAGACAGATCCGATAGCGATAGCGGGGTATGCCGCATTTGGAATTCTGGCCTTTGTGCCGTTCCTGATTGAGATAGGAGATGTGATCCGTTGGAAATCCTTGAGACAAAAAATCTGACATTTACATATCCAGGCATGACGGTTCCGGCCTTGAAGGACATCAGCCTCCGGGCGGAAACAGGCGGATTCTATGTGCTCTGCGGCCCATCCGGAGGCGGGAAGACCACCCTTTTGAAGTTATGGAAATCCGATCTTGCGCCCAAGGGGGAACAGACCGGAGAGATCCTTTTCAAGGGAAAGAGGCCGGATACGCTGGATCTGCGTGAACGGTCGTGCGGAATCGGGTTTGTCATGCAGAATCCGGACGTACAGATCGTCACGGACGAGGTCTGGCATGAACTGGCATTCGGTTTGGAAAATCTGGGCGTTCCCAGCACGGAGATCCGGACCCGGGTCGGTGAGATGGCCAATTTCTTCGGGATCACATCCTGGTACCGGGAAAAGACTGCGGTTCTGTCCGGCGGCCAGAAGCAGCTGCTGAATCTGGCTGCTGTGATGGTCATGGATCCAGAGGTGATTCTTCTGGACGAGCCGACCGCACAACTCGACCCGATTGCTGCGGACCATTTCATATCCACGCTTTTCCGGATCAACAGGGAACTCGGGGTCACGGTCGTGATTTCCGAGCACAGGCTTCAGGAACTGTTTCCGCTAGCAGACCGGGTCTGGTATTTGGATGGCGGACGTCTGGCCGCTGAGGGAACGCCGCGGGAGATCTGCCCGCAGATGGCGGAATATGGAGCACTTGACGCGCTTCCCGCAGCCGCACAGGTTTTCCTCCGGAGCAAGGGAAGGGGAGAATGCCCGATGTCTGTCCGCGAGGGACGGAAGTGGATGGAGACCACTTTTTCACCCGCTTCGGAGAAATGTGCGGAGTCTGCAGGTGCGGAAACCGCGGAAGGGGCTGCGGTCGCGATGGAACTCAAGGACGTCTGGTTCCGGTATGAGCGGAAGACCCCGGATGTCCTGTCCGGTTTTTCGGCGGCGTTCAATGAGGGTCGCCTGACCGCGATCCTGGGCGGAAACGGATGCGGAAAAACCACGGCCATGATGGTTATGGCCGGTGTGCTCCACCCCTACAAGGGAGTCGTGAAATGGTTTGGAAAGCGCCCGGACCAATATAAGTCCGGTGACCGGCACAGGTCGATGGTCTCCTATCTTCCGCAGGCTCCCGGTCTGGTATTCTTGAAAGACACTGTCCTGGACGACTGGAAACTTATGCTCCGGGATACGGACCGGAAGGGCAGGGCAGACGAGATCATCCGCGCCCTTGCGGAAGAGATCGGTGTGCCGGAAACCCTATGGGGCCGCCATCCCGCGGATCTGTCCGGAGGGGAACTTCAGAAGTGCGCACTGGTCAAAATCCTTTTGGGCGAACCCAGGATCCTCCTGCTCGATGAACCGACCAAAGGTCTGGATTCACGGTCCAAGGCACAACTTTCCGAGTTGCTGACCGGACTCAAATCCCGGGGACTGACAGTTGTGATGGTATCCCATGACGTTGAGTTCTGCGCGAAGGCCGCAGATACGTGTATGCTGGCCTTTGACGGAAAGCTGACCGAAGGGATTTCTCCGAAACGGTTCTTCTCTACGAACCGGTTCTATACGACGGCTGCGGCCAGGATTTCCAGGGGCTGGTTTGAGGACTGCGTAACGCCAGAGGATCTGGCGGAAGAACTCGGCAGAAAGGAGAGACTCCATGATGGATCCTGATGCCGAACGGACGGAGACGTCCACGGAACAGACGCCCAAAGGGAAAGTGCCTGGTTGGATCCGGTATGTCCTGTATTTCGGGCTGATTCCCCTGATCGTGATCGGAGGGATCGTGATCTTCCGGGAACGGTGGTACCTGTGGATTTCCGCTGCCGTGCTGCTGGTCTCCATGATTCCGTTCTTCTTTGTGTTTGAAAAAAGCCGGATCAGTGTGTATAAACTGGTATTGCTGTCCGTTATGGTCGCACTGTCCGTGTTCGGGCGGATCGCGTTCTACTGGGTTCCGTTCTTCAAGCCGGTCACGGCGATGGTCATCATCGCAGGCACCTATATGGGGATGGAATGCGGATTCATGTGCGGTGCTCTCAGCGCCATCCTGTCCAACCTGTATTTTGGGCAGGGCCCTTGGACTCCTTTTCAGATGCTGACCTGGGGCATGATCGGGCTTGGGGCCGCCCTGCTGGCCAACGTCTTCAAGAAAAACCGGTGGTCATGGCTGATATACGGGCTCCTGGCCGGCCTTGCGTATTCCATGATGATGGACGTATGGACGTCTCTTGTGACGGACGGTACTCTGGAGGCCAGCCGCTACTGGTTCTATTTCGTGAGCGCTCTTCCTATGACGGGAATCTATATGGGCTCCAATCTAATCTTTCTGCTGCTTTTAGGGTATCCGATCGGGAAAAAGCTGGAAAGAATGAATCTCAAGTACGGATTGTGAGGCTCAAGCCGCGAAAATTTACAAAAAATTCAAAATTGGAGCGGATTAGTGCTTGACACAGCCGCTCGCGCGTGCTAAAATAATGCGCCGCTTAAAAATGGCCGGTAAGTATGACCGGATGCAGATCCGGGCATCGCCATTGTTTAGCGAGTCTTTCGAAAGCGAGGAGTTTCCACCATGTATGCGATTATTCAAACAGGCGGAAAACAGTACAAAGTAAGCGAACTTGACAAGATTAAAGTCGAGAAGCTGGACGTTGAAGAAGGTTCTGAGATCTCGTTCGACGTAGTAGCCGTATCCACGGACGCAGGGTTCAAGGCCGGCACTCCCTTCGTTGAGGGTGCATCGGTCAAGGGCAAGGTCCTGTCCAACGGAAAGGGCAAGAAGCTGTATGTTATGACATACAAGCCCAAGAAGAACGAAAAGAAGAAAATCGGTCATCGCCAGCCTTTCACGGAAGTGCAGATCACAGCCATTGTCGGCTGAACCAAGCTAGAGCATGACAAAAATCATTTTTTTCAGAAGTAACGGCCAGATCTACGGTTTCAGGGAATCCGGTCATGCCGGTTTTGCCGAAAGAGGCGATGACATCGTCTGCGCGGCAATTTCGGCAATGACGATGCTGATGATCAATACGATCGAGGACGGATACGGTGCCCGTGTATCCTATGATATCAATGAGGATGACACAGTAGTGCTGTTCAAGTCCAAATCCGCCCTTTCCGAATTCGAAGAGGACGAGAAAAAGGTGTTCGCGATTTCCAATCTGCTCCTCTCCTACCATCAGACGCTGGAGAGCATGGTTGAGGACAACTATGAGTATCTGGAGGTATCCATCCAGGATATCGACTATGACGAGAGTGGTTTTTGAGTGTTCGTTGCCGCATATGCGGCGGAACAATCTGAATGGAGGATTTAATCATGATTAAGTTGAGTTTACAGTTCTTTGCTCATAAAAAAGGTGTGGGTTCCACTAAGAACGGCCGTGACAGCCAGTCCAAGCGTCTGGGCGCCAAGAAGAGCGACGGTCAGATCGTGAAGGCCGGCAATATCCTGGTCCGTCAGAGAGGAACTTCCATTCTTCCCGGCAACGGTGTAGGCATCGGTTCCGATGATACGCTGTTTGCCCTGATCGATGGCAAAGTCAAATTCGAAATGGTTAAGCGCGGCAAGAAACAGGTCAGCGTGTATGCCGTAGAGTGATTCTGCGGATCGCTGCCAATCGCGCAAACCGCAAAAGCACAGGATCGTTCGGGTCCTGTGCTTTTGCTATGCCGGAAAACGGGCAAAATGCGGTTTCAACTTGACTTTGTGAAAAGGGAAAAGTAAAATAGATATACGAATTGGTTTCACAGACGAATTGCGGAAAGGATCGTACGGTCGTGTCCAAAAAGAGAACTGCGGAAATCACCGGCGAGTCCCTTCTGGATCAGGTGAATTCCCCTGAAGATCTGAAAAAAATACCGAGCCAGGATATGCCCAGACTTGCCGGGGAAATCCGGGCCTTTTTGGTACGTCACGTGACTGAGACCGGGGGTCATCTGGCATCCAACCTGGGCGTGGTCGAGCTGACTCTTGCGATCCATACCGTATTCAGCTTTCCTGAGGACCACTTGATTTTCGATGTCGGTCACCAAAGTTATGTCCACAAGATCCTGACGGGGCGAAAGGACCGGTTTGACACCTTACGTCAGAACGGAGGCCTGTCCGGGTTTACCCGCCGTGCGGAAAGCCCGTACGACTGCTTCGGGGCTGGGCACAGTTCCACGTCCCTTTCGGCGGCGCTTGGCTTCGCGGAGGCCGATTATCTGCAGGGAAAGAAGAGTTTCACAGTGGCTGTGGTCGGGGATGGTGCATTTACCGGCGGGATGATCCATGAGGCTTTGAACAATCTCAAGCCTGGACGGAGACTGGTAATTATTCTCAATGAGAACGAGATGTCCATTTCCAAGAACATCGGACGCTTTGCCGCGCATATGGCCCGGATCCGGACGCGGTCCAGCTATTATAAAGCCAAGAATTTCACCGGAAAAGTGCTCAGGCACATTCCCCTGATCGGCAAACCGATCTTCCGGGGTATGCTGGCCATGAAGAAGTCTTTCAAGAATGCGCTTTACGGATCCAACTATTTCGAGGATATGGGCCTGTACTATCTTGGGCCTGTGGACGGACACAACTATACAACGCTTGTGGCCGCTCTTCAGGAGGCCAGGAATTACTCGGGTATCACGGTCGTGCATGTCAAGACCCGCAAAGGAGCGGGCTATCCGGAGGCGGAGAACGATCCGAACCGGTATCATTCGGTCCGACCTGCGGCGGCCCCCAAGAGGAAAGGTCCCACGTTCTCGTGTATCCTGGGTAGGGAACTGACATCCCTGGCCCGGGAGGATGACCGCATCTGCGCCATTACGGCCGCCATGTGCGAAGGCACCGGGCTCAATCCGTTCCGGGAAGCATTCCCAAGCCGGTATTTTGACGTAGGTATCGCGGAAGAACACGCTGTGACATTTGCGGCGGGACTGTCCGCTTCCGGATTTAAACCGGTGTTTGCCGTATATTCAACGTTTCTGCAGAGAAGCTACGACCAGTTGATCCATGACTGCTCACTACAGAATCTGCCCTTGACACTCTGCATCGACCGTGCCGGGCTCAATCCCGGAGACGGACCAACACATCATGGCATTTTTGACGTATCCATGCTGCTTCAGCTTCCGCGGACCCGGATCTATGCTCCGGTCACAGGTGAAACCCTTGCGGAAGCGCTCCGGCTGGCGATCTCCGAGAACGGACCGGAATGGCACAGCATATGCTCGATCCGGTATCCGAACGCAGAACCGGATGACATCATACGCCGGCATTTCTTCCCGGACGGAAAGGTTTCGCTCGGGTGGCACAAGGACTGGGCCGACGGAGATAAACCGGATGCGGTTGTGGTAACGTACGGAACGATTGTCCGTCAGGCCATCGAGGCGGGGCGTATCCTAAAGGAAAGAGGAAAGAATCTGGGGATTCTTCTGATGGAGAGACTTCCGGAAGATGCCGCGGACGCGGACGAGTTGAAAGATGCCATTCCGGACACGGATACGAGGATCATTCTTCTGGAGGAAGGCGTTTACAACGGAGGCCTTGGAGAACGGTTAAGGCCTGCCTTCCGGGAATACCATACTTCCGTTCTGGCCGTTAAGGACCCGTTTGTGACGGCCGAGAAAGACCGGGATATCTGGACATGCGCCGGTATTTCCGCTGACGATATCGTTCGGGAGTGCGAAGAGAATTGAACTTTGGCACAGCAAAAGGCCCCGCGGATTGCGGGCCTTTTGAACGCCGGCAGGCGTAAAAGTCCTGAGGAGGGAGACCTATTTTACACGGTCCCACAGCGAAGCCAGGAGATCCCGGGTGGCTGTGTCCAGATTATAGTAGGGCTGCGCCACCTTCGTATTGATGGTGCCGTCCTCATTTAGATAAGCCTCGGGAACGTCATAAAGGATACTGTAACTGTCCTCACCCAGCTCTTCCTTATAGTCCTCGGAATTGATGACGGCACTGTTCGGAGAAGCGTAGCAGATGTACAGGGAATTCTCTACCGCGTATTCCTCTTCCAGAAGGAAATTGATGAACAGTTCGGCAGCGCCGACGTTCTTGGCGGATTTCGGAATGCACATTGCGTCGATGAAAAGGTTGGTGCCTTCCACAGGATAATAGAAATCAAGGTCTTCATTTACATCCAGCATATTGAGACAGTCGCCGGCATAGTATGCGCCGACATAGGCGTTCCCGCCCTCCATCTCATCGAAGATCTCATCCATGACCCAGCCCTTGAGCAAAGGCTTCTGCTGAGCGAGAGCTTCATAAGCCTGGTTCCAAACGGCTTCATCCGTAGAGTTCACATCCAGGCCTTTGTAGAACATGGCTACGCCGAATGCGTCCCTGGAATTGTTGAAGTTCAGGATCTTTCCGCTGTACTTGGAATTCCACATCAATCCCCAACTCTGGTCTTCCACGTCTTCCTCACTTACGTTTTTCGTGTTGTAGACGATACCGACCATACCGACCGTGTAAGGAACGCTGTACTCGGCTGCTCCGTTTGCTCCGCCCATATCAAAATACTGGCCGACACGGTAATTGTCCAGGATGTTCTTGTAATTGGGGATGTTCTGATAGTTGATCTTCTGAACCAGGTTTTCCTCGATCAGGCGGGCAATCATATAGTCGGACGGAATGATCAGGTCATAGCTGACCGTACCGGAGCTGATCTTGGTATACATCTCTTCGTTGCTGGCGTAGGTGCTGTATACGACGTTGATACCGTAGATGTGTTCAAACACTTTGACGAGATCCATGGAGCCGTCCTCGCCGTTGGCGATGTTTTCGCCCCAGTTGTAAACATAGAGCGTAGAGCCTTTGTAAGGCGTGTCGATCTTCTCGATGTCCTTGTACTTGTCGGAAGCACCGCAGGACGCAAAGGACAGGCAGAGCGCGGCCACAGTCGCGGCCAGAAGAATGAATGCGAGAATCTTTTTCATTTCAAACCCCTTTATTGATATGATTTCAGTTAATATTATTCTTTTTTTCCATCCTGGCCTGCATGATATTGGAGAATACCAGCAACCCGAGGACCATGATTAGGAACAGAGTGGACAGAGCGTAGATCGTAGGCGGAACGCTCTTGCGGGCCAGACCGAAGATGAAGACGGGAAGCGTTTCAAATTTCGGCCCGCTCAGGAATAGCGAGATGACATAGTCGTCCAGTGAAAGCGTGAAAGCCATGATGAAACCGGACAGGATCGCTGGAAACAGGAACGGCAGCTGGACAAGGAAGAATGACTTGACCGGCGTGCATCCCAGATCCAGAGCGGCTTCCGGGAGGTTTTTGTCCATCTGGCGAAGGCGCGGCATAATGGACAGGATCACATAGGGCAGGTTGAACGTGATGTGCGCGATCAGCAGCGTCGCGAATCCGGTCTCTCCGATCCGGATAATGGCGAATACCGTGGCGAACAGAAGCATCATGGAAATGCCGGTCACGATATCCGGGTTCATCATCGGGATATTGGTCACGGTCGTGATGGCGGAGCGGATGCGGCGCATTTTCAGATGATGCAGGCCGTACGCGGCCAGCGTGCCAAGCAGCGTGGCGGCAATGGCGGACAGAAGTGCCAGGATCAGGGAGTTGCGGAGCGCATTGAGTGCATATTCATTCTGAAAAGCCTCCGCGTACCAGTGCCCGAACTCGTATTTTGAGGATGCGTAATCAAAAGACAGGGCAGAAGTGCTCCGGACTGCGTTGAACGAGTACAGGACCATGATCACGATCGGAGCATACAGGCACAGGTAAATGAATATCGAGTAGATCTTACCGACGGTCTTCATGCGAGCAGTTCCTCGCTTTCCTTGTCGCCGAACTTATTCATCACCAGTATGCTGATCAGGATCAGGATCATCAGGACAAATGACATTGCAGAGCCTTGCTGGAAGTTGGAATTCGACAGAAACGCGCTTTCGATCTTGTCGCCGATCAGCGTGACGGTACCTCCCGACAGGGTGCTGGAAATGTAAAACGTGGACACACAGGGTACAAAGACCATAGTGATTCCGGATATGATGCCGGCTCTGGACAGTGGCAGCGTGACGTGCAGAAACGCACGGAACGGGGAATAACCCAGATCCTCAGCGGCCTCGTTGAGCTTGGGGTCGATGCCGGTCAGCACGGTCACGATCGGCATGACCATGTAAGGCAGAAAGTCGTAAACCATTCCGAGAATGATCAGCCAGCTCTGCCCGAGGAACTTGACCTCTCCGCCTCCGAGCATTGCGATGATCTGGTTGATGATTCCGTTGTCGTTGAAAATATTCTTGAGCGTATAGGTCCGGATAATGAAACTGACCCACATCGGGAGCATCAGGAGCAGCGTGGCCAGACTCTGGTGGTTGCTCTTCAGCTTGGAAATGGCCAAAGCGAGCGGGTAGGCTAGGAGGAGGCAGACAGCGGTCGCGACCAGCGCATAGACGATGGATAAGCCGAAGCATCTCAAAATTTCAGGTGTTCCGAGAAACTGAAGATTGTCCGTCGTAAAGGCTCCGTTGCGGTCGGTGAATGTGTAATACAGCACAAACAGGAGCGGTACGACGATAAAGATGACGCACCAGACAATGTGTGGAGTCAGGATCCCGAGCGAACGGAGATTGGCGAGTCTGAAATGCCGGATGGGACTTTTCTTAACAGGAGAAACCGGATTACTCGTCATCGGGGGTATCCTCCTCGGGTTCGATCCCATAATTCGGGTCGGACAGTTCCTCCGCTTCTTCACTGAAGGTGGAGTAGTCTCCGAAGCGCCCGGAGTATTCCGATTTTTTCATAACATGGATGGCGTCCGGATCGATCTTGAGCCCGATGCAGGTTTCCGGGGCGACATAGTCCGATGTTTCGATCATCCATTTAAAGCCGCACACATCCACGATAATTTCATAGTAGTCGCCTTTGAAGGTGACCGAGGTGACCGTTCCGGTCAGCTGGGAGGAGTTGGCCGGCACTACGTCAACGTCCTCGGGACGGATGACGATGTCGACCGATTCGCCCGGTTCAAATCCGGAGTCCACGCAGGGGAAGGTCTTTCCGGCAAATCTGGCCTGGAAGTCGGCGACCATTGTGCCGTCCAGAATGTTGGATTCTCCGATGAAATCCGCGACGAAGGCATTGGTCGGTTCGTTATAGATGTCTTCCGGGGTCCCGATCTGCTGGATCTTTCCGTCGGCCATGACCACGACCGTGTCCGACATGGACAGTGCCTCTTCCTGGACGTGTGTGACATAGATGAACGTGATGCCGGTCAGATGCTGGATCCGTTTCAGCTCGTTCTGCATATCCTTGCGGAGCTTGAGATCCAGTGCTCCGAGGGGTTCGTCCAGAAGAAGGACCTTCGGTTTATTGATCAGGGCGCGCGCAATCGCGACGCGCTGTTGCTGCCCGCCTGAAAGAGTGGAGATCTGACGCTTCTCAAAGCCCACCAGACTGGTCATCTGAAGCATTTCCTCAACGCGGGATGCGATCTCGTCCTTCGGAATCTTCTTGATGCGAAGTCCGAACGCGATGTTGTCATACACGTTCAGGTGGGGGAAAAGAGCGTATTTCTGGAACACTGTATTCACATTCCTGTGATAGGGAGGAATATTGGACATATCTTCTCCCTCAAACATGACAGTGCCTTCATCCGGCGTTTCGAAACCGCCGATGATCCGGAGCGTAGTGGTTTTTCCGCAGCCGGACGGACCTAGCAGAGTAATGAACTCCTTGTCGTGAATGTCAAGGTTGATCCCTTGCAAAACTTTCGTACCTTTGAATGCTTTTGAGACGTCTCGGATCTCAATCAGAATCGTTTTTTCCATTCCGCATAAATCTCTCCCGTAAATTCGTTAAAATTTGCAAAGAGTCGACGTGTCGTGCAGGTGCCGTACATGCTATATACAAATGCAATCGCTATTATATGCGCAATATAAATAAAAAGCAATAGTTTTTTGAAAATAATTTTTCTATGATTAATCCAAACTAACCGAAAATAGGCACAACGAAACGGAACAGCAACAGCAAAATCTTTGAAAATCTCCGTTTTTCTCTTAAAATCTCCTGTTTTCTCAAAAAAAGTTGAGCAGAGCATTACCACGGAAGGAGCCAAAAAAAGTAAAAAAGAAAAAGTCCTCCGGGAAGGACTTTTTCGGGAAACGGGTCGGATCAGGCTCCATATGTGGAGTACAGCTCGCCGCGGATCCGTTCGGCCAGACGGATATAGGTCTCGTTCCCGGATGCCTTTGCGCGGGAATTGAGCACGTCCAGCTTGCTGAGAACGTTGCGTACGGCTGGGTGGGTCATCGTGATCGGACGGTCGGTCGGAATCAACTTGCGGCTTTCCACAGCCATATCCGCAAGCAGGTCCATGAGCTGAGGGCCGGGATCTGAAGATTCGTCCATGCCCACGGACAGGAGCTGTGCGACAAATCCGAGCGAAGCGGACGTAAACCAGTTTCCGTCAAACCGGTCTGCGCTCTTTGAGGCATCTGTGACAGGGGAATTGATCTTGTTGGTCAGGTATGCGATGACCAGATCGCGGGAGGAATCGATCATGATGAGTGTCCCTGTCCAGCCCTGATGTCCGACCGTTCCGCTTCCGGACTGCGGCCCGAAGTAAAAGGCACGCTGGCTGTCGCCTTCCCGCCACCAGCCCATGCCCCAGTTTCCGGCATCGGGATGCTTGGGGGAAGAGAAGTAGTCGATGACGTTTCTCGAGAAGAAGCGCAGATTGCCGTATCCTCCGGTCAGCATCGTGAACGCCAGTGTGGTCAGGTCGGTCGCGTTTCCGAACAGGCCGGCATGTCCGGATATCCCGTTCATATTGTGGAAAGCTTTGCCGTCATGCACCTCGCCTTGTAAAGTGTGGGTCCGGCATCCCGGCCACATCCGGCTGCCGTCCCGGGTATTGCCGTGAAGTTCGGTGGCGGCGCAGTCATCCGGCCCGAAACCGTGTTTCAGCGGGCTGAACGTGACGTGATCGAGACCCAGCGGGGCATAGAACTGTTCCTTGAGCCAACGGTCGAAAGGTTCGCCGGTCACGTGTTCGACTACCATTCCGAGGATCATATAGTCTACATCGGAATAAACCGTACGGGTACCCGGACGGTAGTACAGGGGCGTTTTGCAGATGGCTTTGAAGGTATCAGCCGGGCTGGATTCATCCGCTGCGCAACCGGCATACAATGCGTTTGTTGCGTTCAGGTCAAACGTCTGTCTGGCGGCATCAAAGCGGATGTTGTAATAACTGGGATCGGGAGGAAATCCACCTTGATGGCACAGCAGATCACGGACGGTCAACTCGGATTTCCAGGACCGGATCTCGTCCGGATCCTGAGAATCGCCACGGGCGTAGCAGAGATCGATGGTATCTTCCACAAACGCCGGTCCGAGTACGTCCACGATCCGTGTCTCCGGTTTGAGTTTTCCGTCCGTGACCAGTTTCTGAAGAGCCAGATTGGTTGCCATCATCTTGGTGACCGAAGCCAGGTCATACAGCGTGTCGTTCGTGACGGGCGGGGCGCTGTCGATCGGTTTTCCGTCCGGGTCGTACCGGTTCACACGGCCCCAGCAGCGCCTGATCAGCCGCCTTCCGTTGCGGACAACCGCAAGTTGCGCACTTGGAAACCCGTATCGGATGTCGCTTTGGATGATGTCCGAGATCAGTTCCAGAGTTTCCGGATGCAGACCTTCCGTGACCATGTCTCCGTCCAGTACGGTCGGAAAGGGCACCAGGAGTTCTACAGTTGCCCCCAGGGGCGTAATGTTGGCGATCTGCACGGTATTGGTCCGGTTTCGCATGACCGGTGCGCAGTCCAATGCATAAACGGTATGTTCCGGCAGAAGGCTTGTGTCGACCCGGAGGCCGTTCACGTACATCGTGAAGGAAACCGGCGTTCCTTGTAAAGAAAGATACAGAGTCCCCTGACCGTGGTATCCTTGGAAACTCAGGGTGCTGTTCATCGCAAGTGTATCGTCTGTATAACCTTGCCAATCCGGGAACACTGCTCGTTTCTGCCAGGCTCCGTCCGGAATCTCCCGGACCGGGGTTAAAGACAATCGGAAGTCTTCTTTCTGCGTCATATTCACTCACTTTCGGGGAAACCTGTTCCCGGGCGTTTTCTATGAAAACTATAGCCCATATGCATGTAAAAGTCAAGAACCGAAGGTCAGGAATCCTTGACATTTCCATTGTGCGCGCTTATAATAAAACCAGCCGTTGCAAAAGGAGGGTGAACAGGATGGACCGTACGGAAATATGGCTCTCAGCGTTGCTCAAGCTGGTCTTCCAGAGTATCAGTGTGGTCGTGGCCAGCATCGTTACATCATGGGCGTTGTCCATAGTGGCCAGATTTGACACGATTGCGCTCTGGATCATCGGGCTGCTCTTTTTCATTCTCTGCACGGTTCTTACGGTCGCAATTCTGTACATTCCGACAAAGAAGGTCGCGTTCAAGGCCGGCTTTTCGAACCGTAAGGCTTCCTGGATCTCATCCGGACTGGCCATCCTGGTCCACTGGGTCCTGGGGCTGGCGTTCTTTTTCGCTCCGTTCTGGAGCGGAGGCTCGGTCTATCTGTCCGGTGTGCTGATCCAGGGGGCGGGTTTTATGACCCGCGACGTGATCATTGAGCAGTACTTTTTGCCGACGTTCTTGGTTGCCCTGATTCCCGAGCTGATCTGTGGAGTGGTGATGTCGATCGCCGAACAGCGCGGGGCTCTGGCCAGACGTAAAGAACGCCTGGAAATGACCGGAAATCCGGAAGGGGTGGCTCCGCTCATTGCCGAGGAGGACCGAGAAAAGTCTCAAAAGACGGAATAAGTTGTCCGCTAAGCATTGCATTCAAAGGATTAACTTGCTATAATTAAGAGTAGTTTTTTATGATCCGGTTGACCAATTGTCGGAAGGATCTACGGCCGGAGCAGTATGCGGGAAAGGAGGAGTTCCTAGTTATGTATAATCGTAAAGGGGACAGGGGACAGACGACCCTGAAATCCGCGGTATCCATATCCAAGGCTGACGAACGAGTCAACGCAATGGGAAATGTTGAGGAACTGGCCTCCCTGCTGCATCTTCTCTGCCTGGAACCCTCGTGTCCCAACCGTACGTCTCTGGAGAATATCGTCCGGAATCTGAAAACGATCGCGGACGGCATCCGCAGGAAAATCTGCAGGCCTCTGTCATTCCCGCCTCTGCGATTGAAGAAATGGAGACCTTTATTGATCACGTCGACCCCAAACTGCTGACCGGGATGGATGAGATCGTGGTTGCCGGTTCCAATGTGATGGCCTCCGGCCTGGATATGGCCAGGGCGCTGGCCAGACGGACCGAACGGTCGCTGGCCAGGATGGGAAGGACCTTCCCGGTCCAGGCCAATACCTCCAAGTATATAAACAGATTGTCGGATTACTTGTTTGCTATGGCCCGTGTGGCGGAATCATCCGGCGGCGCGGCAGTTCCTGTTCCTGCTCCTGCGGTAGTTTCCACGCCGGTTTCTATGCCGGCGGGTCCTGTTCAGAAGCCGCAGCCGATCTCTCTCGGACTGGCTAAGCAGCTGATCGAGGGAATCGAGGCATTTGCCAAAACGCAGAACAAAAAAGCCGTCATAGCGGTGGTCAATTCGGAGGGTAATCCGATTGCGGTACATGTGATGGATGATGCGTTCCTGATCAGCTTTGAGGTGGCTTTGAAGAAAGCCTATACAGCCGTATCCGTGAAAATGTCCACAATGGAGCTGTCCAGACTTGTTCAGCCCGGCCAGACATTCTACGGCTTGCAGAATCTGGATCGTATCGTGGCTTTCGGAGGCGGCGTTCCGCTTAAAATCGGCGACAGGATCGTAGGAGGGCTGGGTATTTCCGGAGGAACCGGGGAAGAGGATCATGCTCTGTGTGAACTCGGACTCAGGCTCTTCAGCGAACTGGCCGCAAAATAGTTGTTTTGAGAATCGCATTCCGATTTGCGGTTCTATCGCCGGGTCTAATTGACAGGCCCGGCAATATCTTTTTTACAGGAGTGCGCGAAGCGCGCAGCATTTGATTATGAAACGTCTTGAAATTGCAAAACTGATGACTTCTCCCGAAGAATTCGGAGGCAAAACCGTTACCGTATGCGGATGGGTCCGGAACCTCCGGGACAGCAAGGCATATGCCTTTATTGATCTGAATGACGGCAGCTGCTTCCGTGTGCTGCAGGTCGTGATGGAGGCGGGCAAGGTCTCGAACTATGCAGAAATCGTTTCACAGAACGTCGGAGCCGCACTGGTCGTGACCGGAACGGTTGTCCTGACTCCTGAAATGAAACAGCCCTTGGAGATCCATGCGACAGAGATTTGTGTCGAAGGAACATCCACGCCGGATTATCCTCTTCAACCGAAGAGGCATACGGTGGAATATCTTCGCGAGCAGGCTTATCTGAGACCCCGGACCAACCTGTTCAACGCGGTCTTCAGAGTCCGCAGTGAGGTAGCCTATGCCATTCATTCGTTCTTCCACAGCCGCGGGTTCGTATATGTTCATACGCCGCTGATCACAAAATCTGACTGCGAGGGCGCCGGGGAAATGTTCCGCGTGACCACGCTGGACCTCAACAATCCGCCCAGGGATGAAAACGGCCAGGTCGATTATACTCAGGACTTTTTCGGAGGGAGCACGAACCTGACGGTGTCCGGACAGCTGGAGGGAGAAACCTATGCCCAGGCGTTCGGCAAGATCTATACGTTTGGTCCGACGTTCCGTGCCGAGAATTCAAATACAGCCCGCCACGCGGCTGAGTTCTGGATGATCGAACCCGAAATCGCCTTTGCCGACCTCAATGACAATATGCAGCTGGCCTGGGATATGCTCAAGGCTATCGTGAACCATGTCATGGAGAGCTGCAAGGACGAACTGAATTTCTTCAATTCGTTTGTGGACAAAACCGTTCTGGAACGGTTGCACACGCTGGCGGAAAGCGACTATCGCAGAGTCACATACACCGAAGCGGTGGATCTGCTGATCAAGAGCGGTGAAAACTTCAAGTATCCGGTAGAGTGGGGAATCGATCTGCAGACGGAGCATGAACGTTACCTGACTGAAAAAGTCTTCAAGTGCCCGATCTTCGTGACCGATTATCCGAAAGAGATCAAGTCGTTCTATATGAGGCTCAACGATGACGGAAAGACCGTTGCCGCTATGGATCTGCTGGTTCCCGGAGTGGGAGAGATCATCGGAGGTTCACAGCGTGAGGAAAGGCTGGACGTGCTCCTGAAGAGAATGGAAGAATGCCATCTGGATGAAAAAGATTACTGGTGGTATGTGAACCTCCGCCGGTACGGCGGCACCAAGCATGCAGGCTACGGACTCGGTTTCGAACGGATCATTATGTATGTGACAGGTGTGTCAAATATCCGCGACGTGATCCCGTATCCCCGCACGGTGGGATCCGCCAACTATTAAAAGGCAGAGAATAATTACAAAAAGGATTCAAAGAGCAGGCCCTGACCTTGACTCTTTGAATCCTTTTTTGACTTACGGACTTGGCATCCAAACGGTGATCACACTATCGCTCTCAGCCCACCTCTTGCCGCATGAGGCATAATCTGTGAGCAGTACGGTTCCGCCCGTGGTTTCCAGCAGCAATCGCACGGTTTCGCCCTTTTCACAGGGCAGAAGAGTATAGCGAAGATGGCCATCGTGCCGCTTCGGGCACACGGGGGCGGATAAATTATCCGGTGACTTTGCCGCGTCCCTGGCCAGCACATACGGGCCGTAGGTGAACGCGATACAGCCGTTGAGGTGATGCTCGCGCAATTCCGGCACAGCCGGTGTCTTGTGCCGCAGGGCATCGATCAAAGGATATACGGCCAGTCCGGCCGCGCCGATGGCCGCGCAGCAACCGTAAAAAGAACCGTCATCAAAGGTCTTGAATCCTCCGACGCTCCGGCCACGCCGGTTCAGATACAACGGGCTGTAACTGTCAAACGGCAGAGGGGATACGGTCTGACCGTCCGACATAAGGAACGGCTGCATATAGAGATTCACGCTGCCGTACAGGGCATTCAGCGCAGACTGCTCCACGCGGTCTGCGTACTTTTCATCGCCTGAGTACAGAAACAAGCGTGCACATAGACGCATCCAGGTCACCGTCACACAGGTTTCCTGCATGATGGTTTCGCTGTACTCTGTCTGGCGTACAGTCGAATGGTCAAACAGTTCGTGCGTACATCCGGCGCAGCCGATCAGCGTGAGGTCAGTCTCGAAGACTTTCTCAGTGAAGTTCAGAACGGCATCCAGATACGGCTGTTCGCCCGTTGTCTCGTAATAGGCCAGCACACCCTCAAAGAAGGACATGGTCTCATAAGCCTTGTTTTCCGGATACTGATAGGGTGCCAGTTTGTTTTCCAGTGCCAGGGCAATCAGGTTTTCATCGCCCCTGCAGCCTCCGGTATTCACAATATAGCGGGCGAAGGTCAGATACGGCTCCTTTGGCCTGCGGCGATACAGGTCAAGCACGGGTTCCAGAATGCTGCAGGAGTTCACTCCGAGCCAGAAATCGCTTGTATCGGTGATCTCGATCTGACCGGGTCCGGGTCCGACTCGGGCGATCAGGCAGGAGAGATGTCGTTCCATACTGTCCAGAATGCGTTCGGTCAGAGCACTGTCGCGGCAGACGTCGCAGAAATGGAGCATCCCCGCCAGTACGTATTTCCGGCACCACAGATCCCAGCCGCTGCATTCTGTCTCGCGGGTATACGTGGAGAAGCGGCCGTTTTCCTCGGCACAGTCCAGCAGGGCAAGCACGGCCTGCCGCATCACTGCGTACAGCCGTTCGTCGGCCGTGCAGCGGTATACGAGACATGCGCCCCGCATCATCTTGCCCCAGTATTCGCCGCGCCATCCGCGGTCCGCGGTGTCCGCCTTGGTCTGAAAGACGCGCACAAAATGATGCCAGAGCGATGTGTCCAGCAGCTGCGTTTCCGTAATGAAGCGCAGATATTCCGCTTTCTGACCGGATACGCGCAGTTCGCCAACGCCCGGCAGCGTATATTTGAAGGGAATCATAGGGTAACCTCTCAGCGTGAAAAATGGATTTGACTTCGGGCTTTTACGCTTGGTCGGAAAAAAACAAGGGAGAGATCGCATGTATCTCTCCCTGAAAAATGGTTGCGGAGGTGGGATTTGAACCACACGACCTCCGGGTTATGGGCCCGACGAGCTACCAGGCTGCTCTACTCCGCGGTAAAACGATATGCCGGTGACCGGACTTGAACCGGTACGATACTCTCATATCGCGGGATTTTAAGTCCCGTGCGTCTGCCGATTTCGCCACACCGGCTTTCGGCGACAGACTATATCATAGCACAAACCTGGGAAAAAATCAACCCCCTTTTTTGAATTCAAAAATTGAAGCAAAAATGGAACCGTGAGATTCTGCCTTTGAAACATAATCTTGAAAAAAAACGCTATATGTGGCAAAATAGAAGGGAAAGAAAACTGTTTGAAAGAAGATGGAAAAGATCAAATGCAGGAAACTCCTCATTTTGACCTGATCGTGATCGGTGCCGGAAACGCCGGTCTGGCTGCCGCCCTGACTGCGGCCGGATTGGGCAAACGAGTGCTGGTTGTCGAAAAAAACCTATACCCGGGCGGAAGCGCGGCTTCTTTCAGACGTGGGCGTTTTGAATTCGAAGCTTCGCTCCACGAGATCGCGTGTGTCGGCACGCCGGAAAATCCGGGCAGCGTCCGGAAGTTTTTCCAAGCCAACGGGATCCGCATGGAGTTCGTAACGATCCCTGAACTGTTTCGTTCCGTTGTAACCGGGGAAGACGGGTACGACGTGACTTTGCCTGCCGATCCGGAAAAACTGCCCGAGGTACTGGAACAGGCGGTGCCGGGAAGTGCCGCTGCCTTCAAACGACTGATCAGAATCATACAGAATATCAGAAAGGCATCGGATTATTTCGGATCCGGAAAGCAGAACAAATTGACGGCTGTGCTGAAATATAGGCCTTTTCTGACGGCGTCCGCGCATTCGCTCAAGGAGGTCCTGGAATCCATCGGGTTTTCTCCGAAAGCACAGTCCATACTGGCCACATACTGGCCGTATCTGGGTTCTGCGTTCGATGAGGTGGACGCGCTGAATTATCTGGGAATGCTGGGAGGATATCTGTACACACCCCCGGCCATCCCCAAACACAGGTCTTTTGAACTGTCCTGCGCCATTGAGCATAGAATCCGGGAACTGGGCGGGGAGATCTGGTATAATACAAAAGTTGACCGCCTGGAGTATCGTAACGGAAGAGTTTGCGGGGCCTGGGTGGGTGACCGGTGTATATGGACCGATGAGGTCATCGCGAACGTGTTCCCGGATATCGTGTACAGCCAGATGCTGCCCAAGGAAGCGGTGCCGGAACAGGCCGTCAAACTGACCAACGCCCGGGATTACAGCCTGCAGTTCTACACGGTGTATCTCGGCATGAACAAAGGCGTGGATGAACTGGGCGTCCGGGATTATACCATCTTCATCAACACCGCCACGGATCCGGTCGAACAGTACCGGAGAATGGACGATCCCGAGCGGGCACCACTGATCGCCACGTTCCTGAACTGTGCACTGCCTGAGGCCACCCCAAAGGGGACCAGTATGGCTTACCTGACCATGGTCCGTCCGGCCGGAGCGCAGGACGGCATAGATGCGGAGCACTACAGGGAATGGAAGGAAGAACTGGCCTCCTGCATGATCCGCAGGACGGAACAGACTCTTGGAATCGAAATCAGACCGGCAATCGAAGAAATTGAAATCTGCACGCCGGCCACGTTCGCCAGATATTTGGGAACTCCCTACGGCACGCCGTACGGCTATCTGGTCAGGCCCTGGGACGGAATGACGATTCGGATGATGAACCGGAGCCGGGAGTCGTTCGTGCCCGGATTAAGTTTTGTGGGCGCGCACGGAGAGATGGGAGACGGATACTCGTCGACCTACCTGTCCGGACAGAAGAAAGCGCTTGCACTGTTCGGAGGCAAACCATGAGTCGTATCGGATTCCAGAATTTTCTGAAACTGCAGCCTCTCCGAGAAGCGAAAACGGCGGAAGCCTCCGGAAAGATGCCGGAGATGGATTTCTTTCCAAACCGTCTGGCTGCGCTAAGACATCCTTCCAGACAATTCGTGACCGTTTCCCGTGTGGAAGCGCTGACCGGAAATATGAATCTGTATACCCTGATCCCGGATGCGGATAAGGGACAGACGCAGCTGGCCCCGTTTGAACCCGGCCAATATATTTCCGTTCGGTTTGAGATCGGAGAGATCCGCTGTTCCAGACCCTACTCATTGTGCGGGTCGCCTTCCGGGAATGTGTATCAGATCGCCGTCAAAGCGATCCCGGACGGGCTGTGCTCGGTGTATGCCCGGGATCACTGGACAGTCGGGACCAGACTGGAGATCAGCGCGCCCGAGGGCACATTCGTCTTTCAGCCCCTTCGGGACGAGAAGCACATATTGGCGATTGCGGGCGGAAGCGGAATCACACCGTTTGTGTCCATGGCTATGGATATCACCGGACGGAACGACGGGCGGACAATGACGGTCCTTTACGGTTGCCGAACCCCGCGGGATCGAGCGTTCGGAGACGTTCTGGATGCATTGTGTTCCGCCAGCGACGGCCGACTTCGCACGGTGTATGTATTCAGCGAAGAATCGCGGCCCGGCCAAAGGTCCGGATTTATCGACGAATCCGTGATCCGCGAGTCTTTACAGGAGCATTCTTCCGTGTTCGTATCCGGCCCCCGGAAAATGATCGAATCGGTCCGCGGAGCGTTGCAGAAAATCGGACTCGAACGTAAATATACCCGTATGGAGGTTCCCGGAGAGGCGGGCCGGCTTGAGACATATCCGGACGCACCCGGGGAGGTCCCGGAAAAAGTTACCCTGACGGTACGGATGCAAGGGAAAGTGTATACAGTCCGCGCAGATCCGCAGGCCACGATTCTGAGGAGCCTGGAGAATGCCGGAATAGCGGTTGTATCCGGATGCCGGAGCGGCGTTTGCGGGTTCTGCCGCAGTTCTTTGCGGAGCGGAAACGTGTTTGCCCCGAATCAGAAAGAGCACGAAAGGGAAGCGGATATCCTCTACAATCAGATCCATCTCTGCGAAACCTATCCGCTGACGGATCTGGAACTGGATGTCACGGGCTACCCAAGCGGGAAAGAAGGAAAACAGAATGGTTGAATTGAGCCGATATAAGGACCGGCCTATGATGGTCATCAAAAATGAGATTTTGGAGGCGGGCTTCCTGTATGAAGACGGGGGGAAACTCGTATCGCTGAAAGACGTCCGGGACGGCCAGGAGTTTCTGGCCCAGGCAACGGGCGAAGAGTATCTGGCACTGGATTATGACGGGGATTACGTATCCTCCGAATGCAGCGGATTTGACGATATGTTCCCGACCATCGATCCGTACACGCCCGAAAGCGGTCCGTTTGCCGGGAAGACTTATCCGGATCACGGAGAGGTCTGCCGTGTGCCGATGGAGATCGCGCTTCACCGGAATGCGTTCACGTTGTCATTCCGTTCCGATGAATTCCGGTATACCTATCAGAAAGACGTCAGTTTGTTAAATGATGGGTCGCTTGAAATCGTATATCACATACGAAACACGGGAACGGATCCGTTTCCCGCACTCTGGGCCGGGCACTGCATGTGTCAGGGGGTGGACGGAGCTCAGGTGTTCACATCCTATGGTCCGAAGACACCGAGAGTTGTGATGTTCGGGCCGGATGACGAGGATCCAGACACACTGCCTACCGAGTCATTGACCGGATACAAACGTGGAGAAGGGTGGACCTATAAATTTTACTACCTTGAAAAAATGCCCGAGGGCCGGTTTGGCATCCGGTATCCCGACGGCAAGAAACTGTGTATGCAGGTGGATTTCCAGAAGGTCCCCTACCTGGGAGTCTGGTTCAATAACGGTGCCTTCAAGGATATGTACAATATTGCGTTGGAACCCTGTACGGCACCCTATGATGCGCCGGACAGAGCTGAAGAACACGGATATGAAACGCTCATTCAACCCGGGCAGACCGTAACGTTTGTCCTGAAGATATCGATCCAAAAGGATTAAGCCTAAAAGACAGGAGGTTGTTGCCTTATGAGTGCCGCTGACCAGCAGGCCCTGGAGCAGAAGATCCAGGAGGGCCTGGAGAAAGAGAAAGAACACAAAAAGAACGAGAGAAAAAAGAGAATCAAGCGCGAAAAAGACGAGTTTTCCAACGGCTTCCGAAAATTTGTAACACGCGGAGATGTGGTGGAACTGGCGGTCGCGCTGGCGATCAGTGCTGCGTTCAATAAAATCGTGACCGGCGTTGTGGAGTTCATCATCACTCCCCTGATTGCAATCATAACCAGCGGCATCAAGATGTCGGACTGGAAGTATGTCTTGGCCGAAGAGACTGCGGAAAAAGCGGAGATCGCATTGAAATACGGCAGTCTGATCGAGGTTACGATCGACTTCTTCCTGATTGCCCTCATGTTATACCTGTTCATCAGCGTCATCAACCGGATCCGCCGTAGGATCCGCAAGGCGGAGATCGAAAAAAGAGCGGCTGAGGATGCCAAACGGGCGGAAGAGGCCAAGCGCGCGGCAGAAGAGCAGGCGGCTGCTGCGCAGGCCAGAATGGAGCAGGAACAGGCCTTTTACGCGGATATCCGAGAACAGAGAGAACTACTGGCCGAGATCCGTGACGAAATCAAACGGTTGCAGACAGAAAAAGGTTCGGCGCAGTCCTGATAAGGCGCCAAAACAATAGTGGAGGAAAGAACAATGGGAAAATTCGTGATTAGAAAAACGAACACGGGGATCAAGTTTGATCTGCTGGCCAGCAACCACGAGGTGATTGCCACATCCGAGGTCTACAGTTCCAAGTCCTCATGCCAGAACGGTATTGAGAGCGTGCGGACAAACTGCAAGGCTGAAATCGAGGATCAGACACTGAAGAACCCGACGGTCATCCCGAATCCGAAGTTTGAGGTCTATCTGGACAAGAAGGGCGAATACCGTTTCAGACTGAAGGCCCGTAACGGAGAGAATATTGCGACCTCGGAAGGCTATTCTGCCAAGTCCAGCTGTCTCAAAGGTATTGAGAGCATTCGCAAGAACGCTCCGACCGCGGATGTCGAAGACACCACGCTCAAGAAATAAGGCATAGCCCTCATCAGAAAAGCGCTGCGGAGACGCAGCGCTTTTCTGTTATGGGTCTGCTTTTTGCGGAGGGGGAGGAGAATCCTGACCCTTTTCGATCTCCGTCCAGTGCAGGGAACTGAGGAAGCAGCAAACCGCCGCCACGATTGCGATGCAGACCCAGACGATGAACGTGACTTTCCACCCGAATGTCTCAGCCAGCCTTGCAATGCCGTAGATGGAAACGGCTGAACCGAGATAGACAAATGCATTCAGGATTCCGGAAAAAGTCGAGATCTTGCCGTATCGTGCAAAATAATGCGGAAAGTCCGCAATGATGATCAGGTTTGTGCCGTGCATGCTTCCTGCGATCAGGGCAAACAGAACGATATCCACGGGTACGGACCGTCTGAAGAAGAACACGAGAAGCAGGGCCATTCCGGATGCAAACATGTAAAAGATACTGGCCAGGCGCAGCTCGTTGCGGATACGGCTGATGAAGATGGCGGCCACGGTCAGGCACAATACGCCGAAGATGGGGATCACGGCGCCTGACATGATGGAAAAGGAGGTTCCGAAATCAAAGGACTCATTTAGATAAGTGGTCAACCAGGAGGACACCCCGTCCCGGAGGGCTCCGTTGATCACGATCGCGGCAAAGACGGGCAGAGCACCCAGTCTGGCCAACGTCTTGAAATTGAGCCTGCGTTCTGTCTCCGGAACATCCTGACCGGACGCAGGGACCGGAGAATTGTCCAGAAGAAGCTTTCTGGTGCAGAGGAACCAGATCGAGGCGAAGAGAAGTCCCAGACCTCCCGATACGGCGAACACGATGCGCCAGGAACTGAAGGAAATCAGCCCGGCTGCGCACAGGTAGATGCATACGGTTCCCACATTGCAGGCCTGGCTGATGATCGTGATGACCTTGTTGTATTTCTTGCCCTTGAAGGAGTGGTTCACAAGCCTGACCAGCGGAGGCCAGAACATGGACTGGAAAAAGCCGTTGACCATCCAGACCGCGGCCATCACATAGATATCTGTCATGAAGCACATCGTCACATTGACGACGGAGGTTCCGAGCAGGCCGAAAAGGATCACATTCTTGGGCTGGTGCTTATCTCCTAGAATCCCGGCAAAGATCTGGGCCACACCGTACACGAAGAAAAAACCTGTCTGCGCGATCCCGGCCTGCGATTTGGTGACATCCAGATTCACGATCAGTTCCGCCAGAACGGCAGCATATGTGTAACGGGTAAAATAACTCAGAAAGTAGACTGCTGAGAACAGAAAAGTCAAAGAGCTGTTTTTTTCTTTTGTATCGTCCATAACAGCCGTCCTTATTTAAAGAAGAAGTAGGTCAGGACCAGAGTCCGGTCGTTGAGAGCAAACTGGCTTCGGGCACATTGCCTGCGCAGAAGATCAAAACTTCCGTTACTGTCCAGGATTTCTGCGACGGACAGCCGGATGCTTCCCGTTTCAGGCTTGGGTTCGATCCAAGTCTCCGTCGCCAGAACTCCGGACAGATAGGAAAGAACACCTGTAATATAATCTCCATCGAGTACATAGGAGCCGAAACGGATCTGGTCTACGGTGATCTCAAGGGATTCTCCGTTTCCGGGAGGGCAGGAACCCTCAACCGTCAAGGCCACGCGCCGGCCGTTCAGGTTCAGACACAGGCACAGTGTCAACCGGTCTCTGAAAATCTGGGCGGTTATGCCTTCCACACAGATATAGGCCGTCCTTTGTCCGTCCGCAAAGGCCACGCAACTGCCCGCAAAGGGCAGATTAGCCAGAATCGCATCCAGCGTCTGATCCTCGATCCGGACGGAATAGCTCTGCCTGAGTATGAGTTCAGCCAGCGGCATACTCGGCTTCTGCATGATCAGGGCTTCCGCTATGCTCAGCCCGGAAGCCGTCCGGATACCCCGCTCCAACTGTGTGGCTCCGCAGGAATCGGCGATACGTCGCTCCTCATCGCTGAGTGCGGAATAACCTTTCGTATACAGATTGTAGAGCACGGAAACGGTATGGATGTTCAATCCGGTATTGGATTCGACCCTAGGCTTGACATTATCCATATCCAGCGGATACCGGAAAGGCCCGTCCCGGGTTTCGTCATAAGTCATATTCGCGGTATGCAGAACGACCTCAAAACGGTTGTCCAGTGTCTTGAATTCGAGCAGTTCGGGATTTGAAAGGCACAGATTGGAGAGAACTTCATACAAGGAAGCGTTGGGATCATCGCGAGTCAGGGAAGAAATCATAGTGGCAATGGCACGGTGTGTGGTCTGAATGAAAAGGCCGGACATATCGATCTCGACCGTAAGACCCATATCGGCCAGGGCCTTTTCCAGTTTTTTGCCCAGTCCATCCGTAAGGATGAACGTACGGATCCAGAAGGAAGTGCAGTCAAAGCGGCCAATTCTTGCGCTCTCCAGCCGGACGGACAGCACCTCGTCCCGGTCCTCGATCTTAGCGGTTGCATATAAGCAGGTGCGGACTCCGCAGATACGGGTCGGAAGTTCGATATGAAGCGCTCCTGTCTCCGCAAATTCGGAAAAGGCACCGGAAAAGGACAGAACGCCCAGACCTTTCAGGTTGGGAAGTATGGCATACAGATACCGGTTTAGGGTGACTGCATCCATTCGGATGGACAAGTCCGGATCCTGCGGGGCCGTATCCAGGGCATTTACCGCGGAACGATGGACCAGTTGTTCCAGGGTCAGCGCTTCCTTGCGGATGTCATCGGGTGTTCTGTCCGTGGAGTCGCGAGCCGATAACAAAAAGGCGCCTGCTGCGATCAGAACCAGAACAATCAGCCCGGCCAGAGCCAGACCCACGATGAGCAAAGCTTTTTTCATAAAACTCCTTTTTGAAGGATGAATTCTCCTTCCAAAACCGATAGGAATTGTAGCACAACGGTCCGGAAAAGTAAAGGAAGAGAAGCGAAAAAGGCTTGTCAAGAGAGCAGACAGTCTGTATAATAATATTATTATGAGGAGGGGGCGGCATTATGAGAAGGCAGACGGTTACACGATGGACAATTGCGGTTGTGATCTTTGTGATTCTGGTCATAGGCGCCATGCTTTTCATTTTCTTCAATTCACAGGAAGACGCAGCTCAGTCCTCTTCCAAATCCTCCTTTCTGGCAAATTTGATGGTCAGGATATTTCT
The DNA here is from genome assembly GCA_017539425.1 of Clostridia bacterium. GTDB lineage: Bacteria > Bacillota > Clostridia > Oscillospirales > CAG-272 > RUG14240. The sequence continues at coordinate 8,610 of JAFYHA010000022.1, read as the reverse complement.
TCCCAAAGAGCCTGACGCAGCTATGCTGAGTCAGTTCGAGTCCAACCTGAGAGAAGCCGCCCATTTTTTTGAGTTCTTTATCCTGGGGGCTCTTACGGCCTCCTTGGTCGTGATCCTGACGCATTTCAACAAAAAAAGATGGCCGTTTCTTCTGATCGGATACGCCGGCCGCGTCGCATATGCGGTCACGGATGAATGACATCAGAATTTTGTCCCGGGCAGAGTCGCGGATTGGAAAGACGTCCTGATCGATTCCATGGGTTCACTGGCCGGAACACTGCTGGCGGCCGGAATCCTTCTGACCGTCGTGCTCCGGATCGTCTACGGGTGGAAACGGAAGAGGGAAGAGAAGGCTCAGGACGGTCATAATGATAATTGTTCAGCGCCGAACTAACGGCAGATTATTGAATTGTGCCGTAAAATGTTATATAATTTAACAGACAAAGATCCATTTGGGGAGATGATCAATATGCTTTCCATTCGTTTTGAACAGGCCAAGAGCCTGAAAGCCAAACCGGAGGATGACAAACTGGGCTTTGGCAAGTATTTCACGGATTATATGTTCATGATGAACTATACCGCCGGAAAAGGTTGGTATGATCCGAGAATCGTACCCTACGGGCCGCTGGTCCTGGATCCGGCCTGTGTCGTCTTTCACTATGCGCAGGAAATGTTCGAAGGCCTGAAAGCCTATCGTGTCGAAAAGACGGGCCAGATCCAACTCTTTCGTCCGGACAAGAACATTGAGCGATTGAACCGGACGAACAAGAGAATGTGCATTCCGCAGATGCCTCCCGAGGATGTTCTGCAGGCCATCAAGGAACTGGTCCGTGTCGAGCGCGACTGGGTCCCCCATTCCGTGGGAACGTCCCTGTATATCCGCCCGTTCATCATTGCAACTGATGTCCATCTGGGTGTTCACCCGTCCAAGAACTATCTGTTCTGCATCATCCTGAGTCCGGTCGGTTCCTACTATGCTGCTGGAATCAACCCGGTCAAGATCATTGTGGAATCCGAATATGTGCGTGCTGTCCGGGGAGGAACCGGATTTGCAAAGGTCGGAGGCAACTATGCTGCGTCCCTGATCGGACAGGAAAAGGCCGAGGAACTGGGTTATGCGCAGGTCCTCTGGCTGGATGGCATTGAGCATAAATATATCGATGAAGTCGGTGCCATGAACGTGTTTTTCGTGATCAATCAGGAAGTGGTCACGCCTACGCTTGAAAAGGGCAATATCCTACCAGGTGTCACGCGTGCGTCCTGTATCGACATGCTGCGTTCCAAGGGCTATACGGTCAGCGAGAGAAAAGTATCCATTGACGAGGTCGTGGAAGCCGCGCATACGGGAACGCCGAATGAGGCATTCGGCTCTGGAACGGCAGCGGTCATTTCCCCGATCGGCGAACTGAACGTAAACGGAGAGAAGATCATCATCAATAAGAATGAAATCGGTCCGATTTCCCAGATGCTGTATGACAACCTGACCGGAATCCAGTGGGGACGTATCCCGGATACATTCCACTGGATCGAACCGGTTTGCTAATTTATGAGGGAGAAAAATTTATGAAGAAAACACTGATCTGCCTGCTTTTGATTCTGGGGCTCGTCGCAGGCATGCTCGCTTCCTGCGGGTCGCCCGCCACTCCGGACGATAAAGAGACAAAAGGCGGTTCCGCTGAAACGAAAGACGGAACCCCGGCATCATCCGAAACCCAGGGCGTCAATCCTGGAGACGATGAAACAGGCAAACCCTTTATCCCGGATTCTTTACAGGATGAAGATCTGAATGATTACATTTTCAACATCCTGTACAGTGACAGAGGTCTTCTCGTGATTAGTGAGGTTGATGACTACACCGGAGACCTCATCGAAGACGGTCTGTATGATACGATGTCTGCTGTCAAGGAACGCTTCCATTGCCAGTTTGACCGTTTTCACGGCGGCACGGACAATGAAATGGCAGCCAAACTGGAAACAACGGTTCAGTCCGGCGACCGCGATGTGTACTCCATGACCATGGGGCATGACTATCTGACCATCCGGAATGCGCTCAAGGGCTATTACGCCAATCTGAATGATATTGATGCATTTGATTTTTCTAAGCCCTGGTGGCCGGAAAACAACCTGAAAGGCACCTCAATCGGGAATAAACTCTATGCGGCTTCTTCGTATGTATCCTATTCGCCGATGCAGGGTGCGCAGATGATCGTGTTTAACAAGAATATGGTCCGGGATATGGAACTGGATAATCCGTATGAACTGGTCTTCAGCAAGGACTGGACCGTGGAGAATATGACATCGCTTGCACAGGACGCCTATACCGACAGCAACTCGGATGGAACAATCGATCCGGACCAAGGAGAGGTTTACGGGTTTTATATGGGCAGTCAGGCCGGCTACTCCTGGCAGCGTAGCATGGACGTGGTATCTGTGACCAAGGACAGCGAGGATTATCCGGAATACGGACTGGATCCCGTTCGGGCTGACGAGATGTTCGAATTGTTGAACGAACTTCTGGAATGGGGCTATTTCAACACCGACGACAATAAGATCCAGGATACTCTGTTCGCCCAGGGTTCAATCTTCATGATGACCAGCAGCCTGCGCACCGTCTACCTGACCATCCGGTCCATCGATACGGTAAAATACGGCTTTTTGCCGGATCCTCTCCTGAATGATGAGCAGTCTGATTATATCGCCGGTGCCACGGATATGATCTGGGGTATCCCGACGACCTCAACGGATCATTCCCATGAGATTGGCGTGATTATCGAAGCCCTTTCCTGTCTGGCCTACAACGATATCCTGCCTCTGTTCTATGAAAGCACGATGCAGACCAAACTGTCAGACGCTCCCGAGGATGTTCAGGTTTTGGATATCATCCGCGACTCGACCACACTGTCGTTCGCCTATTTCTACAGCCAGAATCTGGGCGGCCTGGAAGTCTCCATGGCCGACCTGCCCAGGCAGTGCCGGATCAAGCATATGAATCCCGCCACAATGATCGCGGCAAACCAGGGTCCTTTGGAACAGAACATTGCCAAACTCGTGGAAGAGTATGAAAAACTGGGCTGATTCTGACCCCAATTGTAAAACAAACTATGCACCGCGACGGTTCTTTCCGCCGCGGTGCTTTCAAAAAAAGAGACCAGTTTCTTTTGACCGGTTGCATTTTAGGCTGCTTTTTGGTATACTGAAAAAGCAGCGGGACAAGCTGTACATAAGATCATACCAGCCGGGGAATTAGCGGAGCCCTGTACCTGAAACCCGCTACAGCAGGGGTGGATTCCTTTTTTGAGGACGGATCTAACACGAATTGACTTGCTTTCACTGTGTTGAGAGATGGGTCCTGCGCAATCAGGAGCTGTGAACCATGTCAGGTGGGGAACCAAGCAGCATTAAGCAGAATACCTGGTGTGCCGCAGGTTAGCCTGTCTTGAGCAGTGGATTTAAGTATCGCGCGGGAGCGATGTTCGATTCAAAGGTGTATGGTCTTATCTACGGCTTGTCCTGTTTTTTACCTATCCTAATTCGGGGGGCGCGGAATGAAAATCGGAGTCAGCAGCTATAGCTTTGCCGCATACATTTCCAATGAGCCGGCGGTTACCTATGAGGATATCTGCGTGAAGGCCAAGGCCATCGGATATGACGGGATTGAATTTGTCAATCTGGATTCATTCGGGGGCAAGCTCTCCACAAATCCGCTTGAGGACGCGAAACGCATTCGCGAGTGTTGCGACCGGATCGGACTGGAGGTTTTTGCCTATACGGTCGGTGCCGATTTCCTTAGCCCCGATCCGAAGGCGACGGTTCGCGATCTCAAACAGTGTATCCGGGTCGCAGAAGCGCTGGGTGCACCGGTGCTCAGGCACGACATTACCTGGAAGCTGCCTCCCGATATCACATGGCAGGATGCAGTCCCGCTGGTCGTGGATCCAATCCGGGAAGTCACGGACTATGCGGCATCGTTTGGCATCCGGACCTGTTCAGAAAATCATGGATTCATCTTTCAGGACCCGGAGCGGGTGCGGGCTGTCATACAGGCCGTAGACCGGCCGAATTACGGATGGCTGGTGGATCTGGGCAACTTTCTGTGCACGGACTGCGATCCGGTCGAGTCTGTCCGGATGGCAGCGCCATATGCGTTCCATGTGCATGCCAAAGATTTTACATTGGTCGAGGCCGGAGGCATCCAGACCAGGGGAGGACGCCACATTGTAGGAACCGTTGCAGGGCGTGGCATCGTGAACCTGAAAGGATGTTTTGAAATATTACGCAATGCCGGATATAACGGAACGGTTTCACTGGAGTTTGAGGGGCCGGAGCCCTGCCTGCCTGCGCTTTCCGAAGGCTTTTCGTGTCTGAAAACGCTGCTGGGTTGAAAGAGAGGTCTTGTATGCATCAGGCTTTATACCGAAAATGGAGACCCGGGTCGTTTGACGATGTAATCGGGCAGGACCACATTACCTCCGTCCTGAAATATGAGGTCACGGAGAACAAACTCAGTCATGCCTATCTGTTCAGCGGATCGCGTGGAACCGGAAAGACGACCTGCGCCAAGATACTGGCCAAAGCCGTCAACTGCGAGCATCCGGAGAACGGGAATCCCTGCGGACATTGCGCAAACTGTCTGAGTTTGGAAGAAGGCAGTTCTACCGACGTGGTGGAAATGGACGCCGCTTCCAACAACGGAATCGAGAACATCCGTGCTATCCGCGACGAGGTCACCTATGTTCCGGGCATGATGAAATACCGCGTTTACATCATCGACGAGGTCCATATGCTTTCGACCAGTGCATTCAACGCATTGCTCAAAACCCTGGAAGAACCGCCGGCACATGTGATTTTTATTTTGGCGACCACCGAGCTTCAGAAATTGCCGGCTACCGTGATCTCACGCTGCCAGCGCTTTGAATTCAGACGGATCTCGAACACGAATATCGTAGACAGACTTATGAGTATCGCAAAAGCCGAGGGCATCGATCTGGATGAACGGGCTGCAGCCCAGATCGCCCGGTTGTCCCAGGGCGGAATGCGGGACGCCATCAGCCTTTTGGATCTCTGCTCGGCGGGTACGCACAAGGTGACCGTTGATCTAGTCAACGAAACGACGGGTTGTTCCAGCCGGACGGATCTGCTGGCACTGGTGGAGGCCGTGGCCCGCAGGGACGGGGAAACAGTTCTGGCTCAAGTGGATACGCTGGTCAAATCCTCCAAGGATCTGATCGTATACTGGCAGGAGCTGATCTCATTCTGGAGGGATATGCTGGTCCTGCAGATCTCTTCAAATGCTGCTGAATATCTGGACCTTACGGACGTGGAGTTTGAGGAATTGAAGCGGGTGAGCGGACTGTTCACAAGAGAACAGCTGCTTGCACATGCCGCCTTGCTGGAAGACGCCTATCTGAACATGCAGAAGGCAAACGTGATCAAAAGGCTGACGGCTGAGATCACTCTATTGAAAATGACCGACCCCAGGTTGGACACTTCGGTCACGTCCCTGATGGCTCGGATATCCAAAATTGAAGAGCGTTTGAAAGGCGGAACTCCTGTAGTATCTATGGAAGTCCAAAAGGAAGCACCTGTATCCGAGCCGGTATCCGCACCTGCAAAGCCATTGCAAAGGCAAAAGCAGGAACCTGCCGTTCAATCCGCATCCGCAGCAAAAACGATTAAACCCATGCGGGAGTGGCCTGAAATACTGGATACACTTTCCAAGTCGGATATTACGCTGGCTTCTCCTCTCAAAGGCGCTCAGGCGTTCCGGAAAGGGGAAGGCGGTTATCTGATCCGCTTCAGAGGTGCTTTTGGAATGGACAGACTTCAGGCAGGAGACAATCTGCAGAAACTGCTCAATGCGATGCGATCGGTTCTTTCCGAGACAATCACGGAACAAGACGTGGAACTCGCTTTGGCTGAGCCCAAAGACAATCAGTATGCCGAGCAGCAGTCGCTGTTTTCGGAGTTGGAGAATCATTAAAGACAGGAAGGGAGAGAAGGCTCAGGCGAGCCGCTGAAAAAAGATGAAAGCAAACGTTCCAAAGGGAATGGGCGGTGGCCCTCAGAATATGCAGGCCATGATTCGGCAGGCCCAGAAAATGCAGGAGGAAATGGAGGCCAAGCAGGCTGAACTTGAACTCCGGGAATATGATATTTCCGCCGGAGGCGGAGCCGTACAGATCAAGATCAACGGTAAGAAAGAAATTCTGAGTATCGAGATCGATCCGGAGATCGTGGACCCGGATGACATCGAGACGCTTCAGGATATCCTGGTTGCCGGTGTCAATGAGGCGATCAAGCATGTTGAGCAGGTCAACTCCGAGGAACTGGGCCAGATCACCGGTTCAATGGGAAATATTCCCGGGATGATGTAAGATGGCACAGTCCATTGAGGCTCTGGACATTCTTGCCGAGCAGTTCAACAAACTGGAGGGCGTTGGCCGGAAATCCGCCATGCGGATGGCCTATGCGGTCCTGGATATGCCGAAAGAGGAAGCCGAGAGGTTTGCACAGGCGATTCTGGAAGCCAAAATCAAGATCCACAGATGTCCTGTGTGTCAGAACCTGACGGATCAGGATATTTGTCCGATTTGCACAGACCCGGCCAGGGACCGTTCCGTGATTTGCGTTGTAGCCGACCCCAAAGCGGTCAATGCCATGGAAAAAGTACGCGAATACAGGGGTGTATACCATGTGCTTGGCGGCTTGATCTCTCCGCTTGCGGGAGTTACGCCGGAAGATTTGAAACTGCGTGAATTGGTGAACCGTGTGGCCGACGGTTCCGTAAAGGAAGTCATCATCGCGACCAATCCCACCATCGAGGGAGAAACGACGTCCCGGTATCTATCCAAACTCCTGAAGCCGTTTGGTGTGAATGTCACAAGGTTGGCATACGGAATCCCCGTTGGTGCTGATCTGGAATATGCGGATGAAGTTACGCTTACGCGCGCCCTGATGGGTCGTCAGATCGTGGATGATTGAGGAGAGTATAGAATGTTGACGCAACAGCCCTGGATCCGTCTGGCTCCTCATATGGTGGAGGAGTACGAGCAGGATATTCTGGAAGGCCTTGAGGTCGAGGATTTTAAAGACGCCTGTGAACATGTCCGTAACACCGGAGATGAGGAACTGGCCAAAGCGTTGTATGATGCCATGCACCGTGTGAAGGTCAAGGACGGTTATCCGTTCGAGGAACCGTCTGATTATGACAGCATCGTCGCATGCAGTCCTCACAAGATCACCAAAAAGCCCCTTGATTATGATGAGAACGGGTTAAAAGACCGGCTGGAAGGCGCGTGGACCGGACGCATTGCCGGATGCTTGCTGGGCAAGCCCACCGAAGGTTTCCCCAGAACTATCGTGTATCCGATGCTGAAGGCATCCGGAAACTGGCCGCTTCACAAGTACATCAAAAAGTGCGATATGTCTGCGGAATATGCCAAAATGGCGGAGACACCCGGACAGTGGTTCTACGGGCGGTGCTACGCGGACCTTACGGGTGGGATATCCCCGTCGGATGATGATACGAACTATACCGTGCTTTCCTTAAAGTTGGTGGAACAGTACGGCAAGGATTTCAAGCCCGTAGATGTTATGGAGGCCTGGCTTCTCTATCTTCCGTATCTGAATGTCTGCACGGCCGAACGGGTGGCCTACCGCAATGCCGCCATGGGCCTGCTTCCGCCCCAAAGCGCGGATACCTATAACCCGTTCCGGGAATGGATCGGCGCACAGATCCGAACGGATTTCTTCGGATATATCAATCCCGGAGACCCGACCCGAGCGGCTGAGATGGCCTATCGCGACGCGGTGATCTCCCATGTGAAGAACGGGATATACGGGGCCATGTTTGCCGCTGCCGCAATTGCGGCTGCCGCAACGGCCGAAACTGCGGATGATATTCTTAACGCCGGATTGGACGTGATTCCTGCGAAATGCCGTCTGCGCCGGGATATTGACCTGGTCCGCCAGTGGTATGCCGATGGCCTGAGTGCAGAAGAAGTTATGGACAGGATCCATGAAGCCTATCCTCCTCACGCGGCTGCCGGTTGGGTCTACACCAACCCCAACACCATGATTGTGGCGATGGCCGTCTTATATGGGCAACGGGATTTCGGAAAGAGCATGTGCCTTGCCGTACAGGCGTGCTATGACACGGACTGCAACGGTGCAACGGTAGGATCTATACTGGGAATGTGGGTAGGCCGTAAAGCTATCCCGGAGATTTGGCTGGAGCCGTTCCACGGCAAACTGTATACCAACATATCCGGTTATCCGGTCGTGGATACCGGGGACCTGACCAGAAGAACAATAGCGCTGGTCAACAGATAATTGTTTCCTATTTATTATGAGAGACTGCCAAAAATGGCGGTCTCTTTTTAACGCGTGAAAGCAAAAGCGGACCTGAAGGCAACTGGGAGGCAAATTTACCCGAAAAAGTTGAAAAAAAGTAAAAAAGGCTCTTGACAATTAGGTATTGGGCCACAAGAGGGCGGAAGCGAGCTCGATGAAGTGATAACTGCACTATATGGGCAACGGGATTTCGGAAAGAGCATGTGCCTTGCCGTACAGGCGTGCTACGACACGGACTGCAACGGTGCAACGGTAGGA
>JAFYHA010000021.1 GCA_017539425.1 Clostridia bacterium | reverse complement strand
TGGTCCCACCCATGCCTAGATAGAGATTGTACGTGTTCTCCATGATCTCGTCATCCATCGCGTACCAGTCGCAGGCGACCGGAGCCAGGCTGACGAACGAGAAGCCCTTGTAGACTTTCCCGTTTTCATCCAGCGCGATCAGTTCGGTGTAGATCTTCTTGCCGTTGATCTCGCTGACCAGGCCTTCGTGTACGCCTCTTGCGATCTCGTCCGCGGTCCTCTTATAGAGCGCGGCCTTGTCGGCCTTGCCCAGACCTGCGGCCACCGCGGACATCTTGTGCAGAGCCTCGGAGGTGAAGCAGTTGGTGATCAGGTCGTAGCAGTCCCAGTATCTTCCGTTGCGGGAATGTTCGTAGCAGGGATTCCGCATCAGGTTGTCGATGCTCAGGTAATCCTGCTCATCGCTGATGAAGTAGTCCGTGAATTTCTCGATCGTCGGGTAGATGGCCTCGATGAGGTCCTTGTACTCCTGCTTGGTATCCGCCGCGACGAACATCGCGAATGCGTTGACCAGCATATAGTTGCCGTCGACCTGGATCCGGTTGGAGGCCGGCTGGACCCGGGTGGACCCTACCGAGTAGGACAGATGGTCCTTGTCCCGTCCGAACCAGACGCAGCTTCCCGCCTCATCCGGCTCGAAACGGACGGACCAGACGGTTCCGGCCTCAAGCGGGAACAGGGGCAGATCGAACTTGAAATCCCGGTAGGCGGGAATCTCCGGGGAGAGGTCCTTGAGCAGGATCCGGCGGGTGGAGACCAGCCGGTCTCCGGCATAGAGCGAAATGTTCGCGCCCAGCTCGTCCAGCCGGTCCTCATACAGACGGGCCAGCGCCAGCGAGCAGGTGACGATGAATTTGCCGTTGCCCGGACTGGGGAGAATCTGGCTAGCGGCCGAATCGGTGAAGTAGGCCACGTCCCTGGAGGCAAAACCGCTGGAGTCCGGTTCCGGACCGACGATCTCGAAACCGATCGCGCAGTTTTCCTTGTGCCAGCCGCCGAACGTGGCGGTATCGTAGTTGTAGGAGTGGTACTGTTCCAGCGGCTCGGTCAGTCCGGAGGAGATGACCTTGCCGTTGCAGTTCGCGGCCGCACCCACCGTCAGGACGAGCAGTTCGTCCGGATCGACGGTGACCGGGGTCGGGAGTTCGAGTTCGACCCAGGTATTGATCTTTTCGGTGATCTTGTAGGTCCATTTGCCGAGCGAGGCGTCGTCGGGTTCGGTACCCAGGGAGATCTCCACGTCACCCTGCGTGGCTTCGATCAGAAGATACACGCGGATCTTCCGGATCGTGTCGAAGGAGAGGGTCTTGAACTCCTGCGCGCATTTATGCTGGGGCATACCGATCAGGTACAGCGCGGTGGGCGTGGACAGGTTGCCGACCTTGTTGGTAAGGGAACCGATGCCGGAACCGCGGTAGTCTACCGGAGTACCCGTGGGCAGGACCGGGGACATGACGTGGCAGGCGAATTCCGAACCGCATGCGATGTGGTAGGACGCGATGAATCTGAGAATGGAGGCGGCGTAGTCCAGGTCCCCGTTGGCGATGTGGGACATCACCTGGATGGAGGAGTCGCGGACGAACATACCGCCGTAGGCTCCGGTGATGGAGGTCGCCGCATAGCCGTCTTCCTCGGTGCGGTTCAGCATGGTGTCATAGGTGGCCTTGTACAGGCTTTCGCCCGTTTCGGAAAGCTTCACGTAGGCCGAATCGTCTCCGGACGGGGAAGTCTCGGATCCGGATTCGCCGGGCTCCGTTTCCTTTCCGGATTCCGGGGGTTCCTTGGTTTCTTTGCCGTCCGGTTTGACCGAACTCCCGCAGGCCGTCAGGACAAGGGGAAATACGAGTGTCATCGCGAGCGCAATGAGCAGAATCTTCTTAAGCATGGCAGATTTCCTTTCCTATGGATTTGGGTTGGGTTACCATTGGTATTTTGTGAGCTGTCCGGCTTCCTGCAGACCGGAGAATCCGTCCTGCCGGAGCGCCTCGTATACGGCGATCGCGACGGCGTTGGACAGGTTGAGGGACCGCAGGTCCGTACGCATCGGGATGCGGACCGTCGTGTCCGGATGGGCGTACAGAAGGGATTCGGGAAGACCTTTCGTCTCCTTGCCGAACATGAGGTAGACCTCCTTGTCCCGGGTGTAGTCCGCCTCGGTATAGGCGCGGGGCGCCTTGGTCGAGAAGAACCAGATCCGGTCGGAGGGATGCGCTCCGAAGAAGGCGTCGGCCGAGGGATACTCGCGGACGTCCAGGAGGGACCAGTAATCCAGTCCGGCCCGCTTCAGAGTCTTGTCCGAGATCTCGAAGCCGAGCGGATGGATGAGATGGAGCGTGGCGCCCGTCGCCGCGCAGGTCCTGGCGATGTTGCCGGTGTTCTGCGGGATCTCGGGCTCATGCAGTACGATGTGCAGGTGCATGCCGTTCTCCGTCAGTATTCATATTTGCTGCCTCCCACGAATTCCCTGAGCAGGGAATTGCGCGGAATGTACGTCGTGTGCAGCGCGGGCAGGGATTCGACGAGACGGATGAGGTGGGTCAGGTCGTGCGAGTCCACGAACTCGGGGGTGAGTTCCTGACGGAAGGCCGGAAGTTCCTTTAGGCACTTGGCCAGGATGCAGGGCTCGTAGTCGTGGAACGTGTCCAGATGGATCTCCGCGTTGAACCGGTAGGGGGTGATGAACTCCTTCTCGCCGCGGTTCACGGATTCCTGGCTGATGACGGTCTGCTGCAGGGAACGGCCCCTGGTGGAGTAGTCCCGGAGCATCCGGCGCGCCACACGGGTGGTGTGCGGGTGGATGACGATCTCGTCCTGCGTCAGGACACGGGTCCTCGGCGAGGCGTAGATCCCGATCGCCCGCTCGCGCAGCGGATCGAACAGGAGCGGATTGAGCATGTGGATGCCTTCCACGATGATGACGGCGTCCCGGTTCCCGGTCTCGACATGGCTCGGACCGTAGTCCCCGGTCACGAAATCGAAGGAGGGGACCTCCACCTCGCGGCCTTCGGACAGTTCGGTCACGGTATGGATCAGACGGTCCGCGTCCACGCACAAAGGATTCTCGAAATCGTTTTGTACGGACTCCGGACGGAGCCGGGTCGGCAGGAAGAAATTGTCCATGCTGAGCATGATCGTGGGCACGGTCAGGTTGCGCAGATAGTCGCGCAGCCTGTAGGCGGTGGTCGTCTTGCCCGAACCGGAAGGCCCGGTCAGGCAGACTATGCGCGTGCCTTTCTTCATGGCGTTGAGGATCTTGGCTACGGCCATGCTGACCTTGTCGTGGAAGAACTCCTCGCAGCGGAGGATGAAGGCGGTCTCATCCTTCATGTTCTGTTCAATGTAATCGACGTCGATGATGCGCATGCGTTACCTCCCTTCGTTTCCGTCTGCTTTCGGGGAGGACTTTGCGTTCTCCCCGGCTTTTCGCAAGGACTCCCGGGTCCCGTCCGGGCGCACCACGACGGTGCTGTCCAGCTGGGCCCTGAAATGCTTGCGGAAATCCTCCAGGTATTCGGTCCTCAGTTCCGCCCGTTCCAGTCGTTCTGCCTCGGTCAGCTCCCTCGTCTTGGCTATGCGCGCCAGTTCGTTGATGCGCGCGATCTTTTCGGGAGACATCCTACGTGCGCAGGGTGAGGCCCAGCTTGTAGGACACGTCCTTGCGGATCTTCGCGGCGGCCTTCTCGGCCTCCTCGAAGGTCAGGGTGTGGTCCTTGGCGCGGAGCACCACGTGCAGGGCGACGGATTTCTTGCCTTCGCCGACCTGGGGCCCGCGGTAGATGTCGAACAGGGTGACCGACTCGGTGAGCGCTCCGCCGGCGCGGGAGACCACGGCCTCCAGCGTACCGACCTCCAGATCCTCGTCGCACAGGAACGCGAAGTCACGGGACACGGCCGGATACTTGGGCAGGGGCGTATAGTGACAGCTCGGATCGGCCTTCTCGCACAGGGCGGACAGATCCAGGTCCGCGGCGAACACCGGGATGTCCAGATCGAAATTGTCCGCGGTCAGGGGATGGATCTGGCCGAACAGGCCGAGGGACGTTCCGTCCGCGCACACGACCTCGGCGCAGCGGCCGGGATGGAAGGCGGGACTCTCCGTATACGCGCGGTAGGTGACGTCCTTGAGGCCGGACACCCGCATCACGGTCTCCACGATGCCCTTGAGGGTGTAGAAATCGGTCTTGGGACCGTACAGGCCCAGCGTGAGCCGGAGCTTCTCGTCCGGCAGTTCCTCGTTGGATTCATGGGGCAGATAGACGGTCGCGATCTCGAACAGATCGGCCTTCGGGTTGCTGAAATGGTCGTTGCGGGACAGCACGTCCAGCATGGACGGAAGGGCCACGGTCCGCATGACCGAGGTGTCCTCGCCCAGAGGATTGGAGATGACCACGGAACGGCGGAGCGGATCCGATTCGGGCAGCCGGATGCGGTCGTAGATCTTGGGACTCACGAACGTGAAGGTCTGGATGGAGGACAGGCCGATGCCGGTCAGGGTGTTCTCCAGATCGTACAGGTAGCGCTGGCGCGGCGTGCGGCCGCCCTGGGTCGCCTCGGCGCGGATGTTGGTCGAGGGAATGGAATTGTATCCGTGGATGCGGACCACCTCTTCGGCGATGTCGTTCATGCAGCGCAGGTCGGCGCGGAAACTCGGGACGGTGATGATGCCGTCCTTCACCCGGCAGCCCAGCTTCTCCAGCGTGGAGACCATGAAGGATTCGGGAATGTCGGTGCCGAGGAACGCGTTGTAGCGGTCCGGCTCGAACGGCATGGTGTAGGCCGGTTCGCGTCCCGGATAGACGTCTATGATGCCTCCGGCCACGGTCCCGGCGCCCAGTTCCTCGACGAGTTCGCAGGCGCGCTCCAGGGCGGGCAGGCAGTTCTCGGGATCCAGGCCCTTCTCGAAGCGGGAGGAGGATTCGGTCCGCGTACCGTTCTTCTGCGCGGTGCGGCGGACGGAGGTGCCTAAGAAGTTCGCGGATTCAAAGACCACGGTCACGGTATCCGGACGGATCTCGCTGTTCTCACCGCCCATGACGCCGGCCAGGGCGCAGGCCTTTGCGGCGTCCGCGATGACCATCATGGAACTGTCCAGGACATGATCCTGTCCGTCCAGCGTGCGGAAGTTCTCACCGTCCTTCGCGCGGCGGACCTCGATCCGGCTGCCCTCCAGCATACGGTAGTCAAAGGCGTGCATCGGCTGGCCGTACTCGAGCATGACGTAGTTCGTGATGTCCACGATGTTGTTGATGGGACGCACGCCGCTGGCGCGCAGACGGCGGCGGAGCCACTGCGGGGACGGCTGGATCTTCACGTCCGTCACCACGCGCGCGGCATAGCGGCGGCACAGATCCGGGCAGCCGATGCTCACGGACAGATAGTTGGAGATGTCGTCTTTCTTGTTCTCCCTGCGGACGAGCGGTTCGGATACCGAGAACGGACGGCCGAAGGTGACGGCCGCCTCGCGGGCCAGTCCGATGACGGACAGGCAGTCCGGACGGTTGGACGTGATCTCGAACTCGACCACGCTGTCGTCCAGGTCCAGGACCTCGTTCACGGATTTGCCGACGTCCTCGTCGGTGCCGTCCAGGATCAGGATGCCGTCCGCGATCTTGCCGGGACAGTCATGTTCGTCCAGACCGAGCTCGGACATGGAGCACAGCATGCCGTTGGAGTCCACTCCGCGCAGTTTGCCGGCCTTGATGGTCTTGCCGCCTGGCAGGCGGGAAGGGGACAGGGCGGCGGGGACCAGATCGCCGGCCTTCACGTTCTGTGCGCCGGTCACGATCTGCTCCACGCGGTCCGGACCGACCCGGACCTGGCAGATCCACATGTGGTCGGAATCCGGATGCCGGACGATCTCCTCGACCCGGCCGACCACTACGTTCTCGATGTCCGCACCCAGGACCGTGCAGCCCTCCACCTTGGAGCCGCTGTCGGTCATCCGGTCGCAGAACGTCTTGTTGTCTATATCGGCAGTATCCACATACTGCAAAAGCCAATTACGGGAAAGATCCATGATGAGAACCTCCTTAGAACTGATTGAGGAAACGGACGTCGTTGTCCGTGAACAGGCGGATGTCGTCGATGCCGTAGCGGGTCATGGTCACGCGTTCGATACCCATGCCGAACGCGAACCCGCTGTAGATCTCGGGGTCGATGCCGCAGTTCCGGAGCACGAACGGATGCACCATGCCGGCGCCCAGGATCTCGATCCAGCCCTCGCCCTTGCAGACCCGGCAGCCGCAGCCGCCGCAGACGAAGCAGGAAACGTCGACCTCGGCGGACGGTTCGGTGAACGGGAAGTGGTGGGGACGGAAACGGATCCTTGTCGAGGATCCGAACATCCTCTTGGCGAAGGTCTCGAGCATGCCCTTGAGATCGCCCATCGTGATGCCCTTGTCCACGACCAGCCCCTCCATCTGACGGAAGAGCGGGGAATGGGTCGCGTCCAGTTCATCGGAACGGTATACGCGTCCGGGGGAGATGATGCGGATTGGGGGTTTCTGCTTCTCCATCACGCGCACCTGGACCGGAGAGGTCTGGGAGCGGAGAAGGACGCTGTCCGAAATGTAGAACGTGTCCTGGGTATCCCGGGCCGGATGGCCTTCGGGAATGTTCAGGGCCTGGAAATTATAGTAGTCGTATTCCACGTCCGGGCCTTCCGCAATCGAGAAGCCCATACCGATGAAGATCTCCTCCATCTCTCTCTGCACGCGCTCCAGCGGATGCAGATGGCCGACCTCGGGAGTCTTCCCGGGCATCGTCACGTCCAGTTTCTCGGCCTTCAGCTTGAGGTCCAGGGCGCGGCCCTTGGCCGCTTCGGTGCGGGCCTTGATCGCGTCCTCGATGGACTGACGGACTTCGTTGGCCAGCTGTCCGATCTTCGGACGCTCCTCCGGGGACAGCTGTCCCATGGACCGGAGCACGTTGGTCAGTTCGCCTTTCTTGCCGAGAAAGCGCACCCGGATCTCCTCGAGATCCGTGCCGGCGTCGGCCAGCGGACGCAGCGCCTCGCTGCGGATCTGTTCCAGTTTTTCTCTCATGTCTTTTTCCTCCAGAATGTAAAAGAAAAGTCCCGCTCTGTTTTCAGGGCGAGACAATAAGTAACGCGGTACCACCTGAATTGCCCCGGAGGGCCACTCAAAGGTCTGTAACGGAACCACCCGTGATCCGCTTTGACGGATCCGGCTCGGAAGTGAAAGGCGAGTGCAGCTGTACGGGCGGCTCTCAGCCTTAGGCCGCCTTCTCTGGGGTACAGGGATCTGCACAAGCGCGCTTCGTCTGCGCCTTTGCTCTCCGTATTTTATCACATTTTATAAAATAATACAATGCTTTTTTGCAAGAATGCGGCAGGCCTCCGCAGTCCGCCGGGACGTGAGATGCCTGCCGCATATCGGTTGCATTATTCCGGCCTTCGCCGGAGCGTCCAGCAAGGGGTATCCTGCTTTCCCTAATCAAAAACAACCCCTGTCATTTCTTTTACCCATGAATCGTAATCCGGCGAGGAATCAACAGATGATCTGAATATCAACTTTCCATCCTGATCGTAAACGGAATAAACCGTTTCTCTATAATACCAGATTGAACTGATTGTTTTGGGAGTATGCTCGTAAACACCAGTTGCGTGATCTGAAATAATGAGATAGAAATCACCATAATCGATATATGCCTCCGGAGATCCGGCATCAAATTCTT
>JAFYHA010000020.1 GCA_017539425.1 Clostridia bacterium | reverse complement strand
TCCTGGACATCTGGAAGCCCACTCCGGACCATAAAGCCATCATCAATCTGCCGGTCACCGTGGAGCTGTCCATGCCCCACGTCTACGCCAGCCAGATCGAATATATGAGCGACCACCTCAAATACCGGGACGCCGTGGCCCTGTCCCTTCACCCGCACAACGACCGCGGATGCGGCGTGGCGGATACCGAAATGGGTCTGCTGGCCGGTGCGGACCGCGTGGAAGGCACGCTGTTCGGCAACGGAGAACGAACCGGAAACGTGGACATCGTCACCCTGGCCCTGAATATGTACGCCCAGGGCGTGGAGCCCGAACTGGACTTCTCGGATATGCCCTCGATCTGTGAGCTGTACGAGCGGGTGACGAGAATGCATGTCTATGAGCGTTCTCCCTACTCGGGCGCGCTGGTTTTCGCGGCCTTCTCCGGTTCCCATCAGGATGCCATCGCCAAGGGCATGCAGTGGCGGAAGGAACACAACTGCACCGAGTGGACGGTTCCCTATCTGCCGATCGATCCGGCGGACGTCGGGCGGGAATACGAGACCAGCGTCATCCGCATCAACTCCCAGTCCGGCAAAGGCGGCATCGGGTATCTGCTGGAGCACTATTACGGCTACCAGCTTCCGCCCAAGATGCGCGAATCCGTCAGCTATGCGGTCAAGTCCGTTTCGGACCACCGCCACGCGGAGCTCAAACCCGAAGAGGTTTTCCAGATCTTCAGCGAACAGTTCGTGAACGTTTCGGCCCCGCTGAAACTGATCGACTGCCATTTTGCGCACGTGGACGACAAGATGCGGGCGGACGTCACGGCTGAATACAACGGCACGATCTCCTCGTTCTCCGGAATCGGAAACGGGCGGCTGGACGCCCTGTCCTCCGCCCTGGTCGAACAGTACGGGTTCGTATACAGCGACCTGACCTACCAGGAGCACGCGCTGGACGTATCGTCCTTCTCCAAGACGGACGCCAAGGCCGCGTCCTACGTCAGTTTCCGCTGCGAAGACGGTTCCCTTTCCTACGGTGTCGGGGTGGATGACGATATCCTGATGTCCTCCGTCCGCGCCCTGTTCTCTGCCATCAACCGCCATCTGGGCGGTCTCACGTAAAGGAGGTCTCCCCACATGGGAATGACAATGACACAGAAGATCCTGGCGGCTCACGCGGGGCTTCCGTCGGTCTCGGCCGGCCAGCTGATCCGCGCCAAACTGGATCTGGTGCTGGGGAATGACATCACCTCCCCGGTCGCCATCAACGAATTTGAAAAGCACGGTTTCACCTCGGTCTTCGACACGGCCAAGATCGCGCTCGTGATGGACCATTTCGTACCCAACAAGGACATCAAGGCCGCGCAGCAGACCAAACAGTGCCGCGCGTTTGCCAAGTCCTTCCGTATCCAGAACTATTTCGACGTCGGTGAAATGGGCATCGAGCACGCCCTGCTCCCGGAAAAAGGCCTGGTCGGCCCCGGTGACTGCATCATCGGCGCGGATTCCCACACCTGCACATACGGAGCCCTGAACGGCTTTTCCACCGGGGTGGGCTCCACGGACATGGCCGCCGGAATGGCGACCGGAGAAGCCTGGTTCAAGGTGCCTTCCGCGATCCGGTTTGAACTGGTCGGGAAGTTGAACAAGCCCTGCTCGGGCAAGGATGTCATCCTGTCCATCATCGGACAGATCGGCGTGGACGGGGCTCTGTACCAGTCCATGGAGTTCGGCGGACCCGGGCTGTCTTCCCTGTCCATCGACGACCGCCTCTGCATTGCCAACATGGCGATCGAAGCGGGCGCCAAGAACGGCATTTTCGAATACGACGAAATCACGGAGGCCTACTGCAAGGGCCGCGTACGCCATCCCTTCAAGGCCTATGCTCCGGATCCGGACGCGGTTTATGACAAGGTCATCACGATCGACCTGTCCGCCATCGTCCCCACCGTGGCCTGCCCTCATCTGCCGGAAAACACGAAACCCGCGTCCGAACTGACCGACGTGGTCTGCGACCAGGTCGTCATCGGTTCCTGCACGAACGGGCGCATCTCGGACATGGAGACCGCCGCCGGTATCCTGCGCGGCAAGCACATTGCACCCGGGGTGCGCTGCATCGTGATCCCGGCCACACAGGCTGTCTATCTGGAATGCCTGAAGCGCGGCTACCTGGAAACCTTCATCGAGGCCGGCTGCGCCGTTTCGACTCCCACCTGCGGTCCGTGCCTGGGCGGCTATATGGGCATTCTGGCCGAGAATGAAGTGGCCGTCGCGACCACCAACCGCAACTTTGTGGGGCGGATGGGACACATCACATCCAAGATCTATCTGGCTTCGCCGGCCACGGCCGCGGCCAGCGCGCTGGCGGGACATATCGTGTGCCCGTCCGCGGAATAAGGAGGTACGCTTATGCTGGCACAGGGCAAAGTCCATAAATACGGCGACAACGTCGACACCGACGTCATCATCCCCGCCCGTTATCTCAACACGGCGGACCACCGCGAACTCGCCAAGCACTGCATGGAGGATCTGGATGCCTCGTTCGCGTCCCGCGTCCGTCCGGGCGACATCCTGGTCGGAGGCGCCAACTTCGGATGCGGCAGTTCCCGTGAGCACGCGCCGATCGCCATCAAGGAAAGCGGGATCTCCGCGGTCATCGCGGACACGTTCGCCCGTATTTTCTACCGCAACGCCATCAACATCGGCCTGGCCATCCTGGAATGCCCGGAGGCCAGCCGGAAAATCGAAAACGGAGATGAGGTCCGCATCGATTTCGACACGGGCGTCATCACCAACCTGACGAAGAACGAGTCCTATACGGCCCAGCCTTTTCCGCCCTTCATCCAGGAGATCATTGAAAAAGGCGGCCTGCTCAAATCTATTTCCAAGGAGTCTTGAATCTATGGACAAGCGTATTACCGTTCTGGCCGGTGACGGCATCGGGCCGGAGATCATCCGGGAGGCCGTCAAGGTCCTGGACCGCGTGGCGGCCGTTTACGGGCATTCTTTTGACTATACCTACGTGGACATCGGAGGCTGCTCGATCGACAAATACGGCGTCCCGATCACGGACGAGGGTATGCAGACCTGCCTGCAGGCGGATTCGGTCCTGCTCGGCGCGGTCGGCGGCCCGAAGTGGGACAACTGCCCTCCCCAGATTCGCCCGGAAAAGGCGCTTCTGGCCGTCCGCAAGACACTGGGCCTGTTCGCCAATCTCCGTCCCACAAAACTCTTTCCGCAGCTCGCCGAAGCTTCGCCCCTGAAAGCGTCTGTAATCGGAGGCGGCATTGACCTTCTCATCGTACGCGAACTGACGGGCGGCGTGTATTTCGGAAAGCGGTTCACGGGTGAAGAAGACGGAGAGGTCGCCGCCCATGATGACATGACCTACCGGGAAAGCGAGATCCGCCGCATCGGACGGGTCGCGTTCGAAACCGCCCGTCTGCGCAGGGGCAAGCTGGCCTCCGTGGACAAGGCCAACGTGCTGGATACCTCCCGTCTGTGGCGCCGCATTATGCACGAGCTGAGCGAAGAGTATCCGGATGTCGCCTATTCGGACATCCTGGTGGACAACACCGCGATGCAGCTGATCCGGAACCCAGCGCAGTTTGACGTCATCGTGACCGAGAACATGTTCGGCGACATCCTGTCCGACGAGGCTTCCATGCTGACCGGATCGATCGGGATGATGCCCTCCGCCTCCCTCTCGGACGGCACTCTGGGCATGTACGAACCGATCCACGGATCCGCTCCGGACATCGCCGGAATGAACATTGCAAACCCCCTGGGCACCATTCTCTCCGCGGCAATGATGCTCCGCTATTCCTTCGCGATGGCCAAGGAAGCGGACTCGATCGAACAGGCCGTGAACACGGTTCTGGACGAAGGGTACCGGACCGGAGACATCTGGGCCGAGGGCACAAAAAAGGTCCTGTGCTCGGAAATGGGCTCCCTGGTGGCCGGCAAAATCGGTTGAGCATCCCCCGTTTTTGTCTTGACTCAGACCCGCGTCTGTGGTAGAGTTTAAGCGACAATCACTCCAAACGAGGTGCTCGTTATGTTCAAAAAGTTCAACGAAGTGATCCGGGATCTGATTTTCTTCGCGCTGGAACTGACCATCGGCATATTCTTCCTGATCATGCCTAAGGAAATGACGATGGGTCTGATCATCCTGCTCGGGATCATCTCCATCATTCTCGGCCTGAAGGACATCTATACCTACATTACCGAAAAAGCGGAAGAGGCCGCTTCCGGGACCGATCTGGTCACCGGTATCGCCTTTGTTCTGATCGGCCTGCTCTGCACGATCGGACACAACGGTGTATTCGCCGCCGTGAACCAGTGGGTCGTGTACCTGTTCGGCGCCGTGATGATCCTGTTCGGTCTGAACAAGGTTCAGCACACCATAGACAAGGCCCGCCTGCACAAGAACTACTGGTGGGTCGATTTGATGCTGGCCGTGATCAAGCTGGCACTCGGCGCCGTGATCCTCATCAACCCGTTCAAATCCGGAGACAGTTCCAATCTGTTTATCGGTATCTCGTTCATTGTGGTCTCCGCCCTGACACTGGCGGGCGCCGTCTTCATCTTGCGTATGACCGAGCTGGACCGGCAAAAGGCCCAGGAGGACGTCCAGATGATGATCGACGACGTCAAACCCGACGAAGACCCGGAACCCGAGCCCGAGCCGTCCGACCGGACCGCCGAGTCATCCACGGCACTGCGCAAAACCAACAAGTAACCAACCGGAAAACGCCAATCGGCCGGAGGGACATCACCGTCTCTCCGGCCGAATGGCTATTCTTTTGCGAGGCTCAACTTGCGGTGAACCGCAGGTTGGCCACTTTGCATCCGCTGATGGTGGCTTTCGGCTCCACCCAATACCAGCGGATCCAGTTGATGTTCTCGGGATTGGTACCGGACAGGCCGCTCAGTCCGACCTTCACGTGGTTCCAGCCCGCCTGGATGTTCTGCCCGTTGAGGAACGTGCCTCCGGCCCACTGGTGCTCCTGCACGTCGCAGGTCCCGGAAGAGGAGATCTCGAACTCGGAATTCGTGGTGATCTGGTTCAGATTGTCCACAGACGGCACATACAGGTCGAACTCGATGAAGTTCATCTCGCTCAGGTCCACTGCGTCAAATTTGAATCCGTTGACGCTGTCACCCATTTTGAATGCCGAACTCGGATTGTCCTTCGTCGCGTTCGCCCAGGGGGTGTTGGGTTTCACCACCGTGACCGGGGTGCCCGGATCTGTGGGCGTGTAGACGAGTTCTTCCTTACCCTCGTCCTTGTTGTTGATGGTCAGGCGGGCATACAGGTTCAGGCTTCCGCCCTTGAGCTGATAGGAGCGTCCGTTCCAGCGCAGTGCGCCGGCCACAGTCAGGCTGCCGGACTGCTGAACCGTCTGCGTTCCGCCTATGTTGTCGGACCCGACGTTCAGCGCGACCGCCCCGGTATTGCCCTGATTGGTCAGAAAATCGTACGGTCCGTACGCAAATGTGTTATATACCAGCTGATTGGTTCCGTCCCCGATGATCAGATATGCCAGGACCTTGCGTGTGATGGGATCGAAGAATCCGTTGAAGAGCGTATCCCCCGTGATCCAGTTCTCGCACTTGGAGAAGAAGGTGCTGGAGATTCGCTGCATCACCGTCCCGTTCTGCAGGCATCCTTCGACGATGCCGTCGTTTCCGCCGACCTTCATCGTGTTGTAGTAGCAGGCTGTGACCAGTTTACGGATATAGTGACGGTCGCAGTTGCTGAAGTCCACGCCGTGGGCAGCCGCGAGGATCGCACAGTTCACACAGTATACATCCGCGCCTGTCCCCCGGATCGCGTACACGGTGTTGACGTTTGCGTTGTTGAGCGGCCCGTTCTTGTAGAATGCGATCCGGATTCCCTGGATGCCCGAACGGGTCTGCAGGGTGATCAGGGCCGGCTGGTCGATGGTCGCTGCCGATGAGTCGCCGTATGTGGCCAGGATGACCGTTCCTTTAGTGAGTCGGCTCTGGTCGCGTGCAGGAGATCCCGCGCTGCCCCGGAGTTCAACGCCGCTCGGCACCGTGATGGCCTGGTTCAGCAGATAGTATCCGCCGGGCAGATAGACCACACCGCCTGTCGCGGACGCCGTCTGAAGCAGGGCCTGCAGGGATGCGGACACATCGCTGGCGCCGGTTTTGTCCCCGTCGAAGACGTAGAGCTTGGCCGCGGGCTTGACATAGGTCCGGGACGGAATCTCGTAACCGGCAAACCCTGTCGCCGTCTCGCGGGTCACGCTGCCCTGAATCTTGGAACTGGCCGTAACGTTGACCATTTTGACGATCCCGCCGGAACTGTTCAGCAGGCTGTAGTCGCTTCCGCCCAGCGTCGTATTGGCAATGGTCATGCCCCAGCGGGTATCCAGCGCATCCAGTTTGACGGCCGTTCCACAATTCTGAATGGAAGATCCGAAGAAGGACCCTGCGAAATCAATCCGCACGCCCTTGGTGATCTGGACGCCGTACTTGCAGCTTTCGATCTGGATGTCCGTAAACTCGGTCCACTCCAGGTCTCCGATGAGCAGTCCGATCGTGTTGGCCCGCGTGTATGTCTGGATATCCGCGAGTTTCACCTGCGCCGGATTCAGGGGGCTCTCCGCCCAGTATTTCGGATTGACATACACCGACTGGCAGGTGCCTACATCCGAAGAATTCCGGAGTTCCGCACCGGTCTTGAGGAACGTTCCGTAGAAATGATCCAGCGTGAACATCTCGTGGACCCCGTTCAGTGCACAGGCTCCGACACCCTGGTATCCGTTGATGACCGTGCAGTACTGTACGCTGGCCAGCATCTGGTCGCCGGTATAGAAGGTGAAGGGATACGGTTTTACGTTCGTCAGGCTTTGCCCGGGATAGTACACGGTCAGCCCGTATACACCCGCGGAACCGGCCAGATAGAACAGCGAGTTGTCTCCGGTAGCTTCTTCGGACTTGACGTCCGCCAGGATCACGGTCCCGTACTCGGTTCCGGTATCCGGATTCTGCCAGTCGCCGCGGAGCGTCACATACTCGGAATGCTGATCGTATCGGTGATCCTGTATTTCCCGGCCGGCAGGAACACGGTGCCTCCGCCCAGCGCCAGGGCATGTTTCAGGGCCGCGTTGAGCTTGTTCGTGACATCCTGCTGCCCTGTCGAATCGGCGTTATACGGTGCCTTGGTCAGGTCGATGAGCGCCACCGGTACGTCCTCGGTGGGATAGGCGGTCATTGGAATGAACGGATCCATCGGTGTGAACTCATAGACCTCCCGTTCGGGCTCAACGCTGCCGTCCGTGGTGAACCTGAGGTTGGCGATCTTGCAGCCCGGAATGGTGCTTGCGGGTGAGACCCAGTACCAGCGCATGAAATTCACCCTGGTCATATTGCAGTCAGAACTTTTTGGCAGATTCTTCTTGATGTGGTTCCAACCGTTCACGATGTTCACGCCATTGAAGAAGGATCCCGCGGTCCAGTTGTATTCCTCCTTGTCATAGATGCCCGAGGAGGTGATCTCAAACTGTGTGTTGCCAGTCAGCTTTTTGATATTAGTCGCATCCGGGACGTACAGATCCAGTTCCAGATACTTCATGCCGCTGACGTCAATGGCCTTGAATGTGACCTGGTATACCCCGTCACCGAGCATATACTCGCCCTCGGCCGTCGTGCGGGTATCGTTGCCCCAGGAACAATCCGGAATGATGTTATAGATCACGGGGCCGGAGGACGGATCCGTCTCGGTCTCGGTCGGTTTGTCGGTTTCCGTTTCGGTCTGCCTTTCCGTTTCGGTGCTGACCGGTTTTCCGGACTCGGATTCGGATGACTTTTCGGTTTCGGTCGCACGGTCTGTCTCCGTGGTCTTGCCGGTTTCCGGACTCTGTGTCTCGCTGCTCCCCGGTTCTCCGGTTTCCGGTACCCGGGATTCAGACGGTGCGTCCTCCCGTGTTTCGCTTTGCGTTTCCGTACTCTCGGAAGGCTTTGGAACGGCCTCGCCAAACGAGCATCCGGTCAGGATCAGCGCTGCAGCCAGAAGGACAAGCAGCCAGGAACAGGTGATCTTAGAGAATGATTGCATAGATGATCAACCTCCTGAAAACTTTTTACAACAACATTATTACGTTTAATCATTCTACTGTCAAGGGGTTGGACTTTTTTCGCAAACTCTGCTTTCCATATTGCCAATCCCGTTTGCCGCATGTTACAATGCAAGTGGCCCCTGGGCCGAAAACCATACTATGAGGAGGATCCTCCTATGGCCGACTCTAAGATTCCGGATCGCATGAAGCTGATCCCCGGAGGTACATACCGGATGGGCAGCGAACACGGCTACCCCGAAGAGAAGCCCGTACACGAGATCACCGTGTCCCCGTTCTACATGGACGAATACCCCGTAACCAACCGGGAATTCAAAGAGTTCTGCGACGCGACGCACCGCGGGTATCCCGCAAACCCGAGATGGCCGGATATGCCCAACTATTTTCTGGATTACCCGGACTACCCGGTCATCAACGTGGACTGGGGCACCGCAGCCGCCTACGCGGCCTTCCGGGGCAAGCGTCTGCCGACTGAAGAAGAGTGGGAATATGCCGCTGCGGGAGGAAAGAGCGGAACGGTCTATTCCTGGGGCGACAGCGTCCCGGACGGCACCCAGGCCAATTTTGCGGACCGCAACAGCGATCTGCCCTGGCATGACGCCCAGTTCAACGACGGATACAAATACACGTCCCCGGTAGGCTCATATCCTCCCAACGCGTTCGGTTTGTACGATATGTCCGGCAACGTGTACGAATGGGTGCAGGACTGGTTCTTTTCCTATGCGGACAAGAAGCACGACACCAGTTCCTTCTCGGACGGCTGGGGGGGAAGCAAGGTCTGCCGCGGAGGCTGCTATCATTCGATCGCCAAGGACCTCCGGGTCGCCAGACGCCGGACCATTTTGGGCGGCGGGACGAATGCGTCCGTCGGTTTCCGCTGCGCCCGGGATCTTGTCGTAGAGTCCAAGCCGGAAGAAAAGGCCAAGCCGGCTCCGGCGCCCAAAGCGGATCCGTTTTCCGAAAAGCTGGACGCTATGCGCGTTCGCATTCCGGACGGGCAGGAGCTGTGCATCGGCATCGGAGGTGCGGACCTTAAGACGCTCAAGCATCTCAAGAATATGGGCGTTACCTCGGTGGAGCAGTACGTTACCTGGGAGTCCTGCGAAAACGCGGGCGAAGGCCAATGGGACTTCTCCCACTGGGACGAACAGGTCCGGATCATCCGGGAAGCGGGGCTCCGCTGGCTTCCGTTCATCATCGCGGGTCCGGCCTATTCCCTTCCGGACTGGTACCGCGCATCCCGCGATTTCGAAGGCCTGGTCTGCTGCGAGCACGGCACGGAGAGCCGGATCCAGACATTCTGGGACAAACACTTCTACACCTGGGTCGAACGCTTCCTGAAAGCTTTCGCGGACCATTACCGCGACACGGATATCTTTGAGGGACTGCTCTTCGGGATCAGCGGGGATTTCGGTGAAGCCATCGTCAGCGTGGCGCACGGAAACTGGCCCATGGCCATTCCTGGAGTCTACCATTCCCATGGAGGCTACTGGTGCGGAGACCGTTTTGCCCGCGCCGATTTCCGCAGGTGGGCCGGGGAAAAGTTCAACGGAGACCTGTCTGCGCTCAATGCCTGCTGGGGGACCGACTTCCCGTCTTTCGGCGCCGTGACCTACCCTCCACTGGACATTACCCACGCGGAGTTCCGTGTGGATGAATGCAACGGTCCGGGCAGCTATGTCCCCAAAGATGACGCGCAGAGCCGCCGCTGGATCGACTTTATCGACTGGTACCGCAAATCCATGACCGACTATGCCTCGTTCTGGATGCAGACCGCCCGCAAATACTTCCCCGCGACCGAACTGTACCTGTGCACGGGCGGAGACGCCGTGCCGTGGCACGCCTCCGAGTTCGCACAGCAGTGCAAGATCTCTGCGGCGGTCGGCGGAGGTGTACGCATCACCAACGAAGCTTCCAATTACGCATTCAACTTTGCGGTCACCAACTGGGTGGCAAGCGCTTCCACGTTCTACAATGGGCTGTTCAGCTTTGAGCCTGCCGGGCAGGTCACCGAACGGGGGCTGGTCGTCCGCGTGTACAACGCAGCCGCGACCGGAGCCAAGTCCCTGCATTACTACGGGGCGAACATCATGGGCAGCGAAGAGCGGGCCATGCGTTTCGCCGAAAACGTGCACTTTCTCCAGGAGGGCGGAATTGAGAGGGATATCGGCGTTCTGTATCCGGATACCCCGATGATGCTGGACATGCGCCGGCAGGGTGCCATGTATGCGGCGTTCACCGTGCTCCGCGACTATACGGACTATCTCTATGCCTGTGACCAGACGATTGCGGACGGTCTTCTGGACGGCATCCGCGCACTCTTCATTCCGGTAGGCGGTCCGTACAAGACCTCCACGATGCAGGCCATAGACCGGTTCGCGAATGCAGGCGGCCTGCTGGTCGGGATCAACCTGACCGAGCTGTATGACCTGGACACGCACACGGATTACCTGGCGAAATGGTTCGGGCCTGACCGTACGGTCTCCTCCATCCTCGTGGGCGGAACCGTAGGCGGAAAAGTATCCGAGACGGGGACGTCTTCCAACTACCGTATGGAAGCCAGTACGCCCGAACAGATCCGTGAAACACAGGCAACCGTCTTCGATCCGATCACAGGCTTCCTCGCCGGACACGGTGTCTACGTGGCGGACGGGAAACTGGACAAGGTTTTTGTGGCCAGACGGAACGGCAAGCTGCTGATCCTCAATGACTCCGGGTCGGAGATCACGCGGGACTTCACCCGTGCCGACGGCACAAAGGCCAGTCTGACCGTTCCGGACATTTCCATTCTCGAGGCCTGATTAACAAAAAATTCGCGGCGGGTGATGGACACCCGCCGCGCTGTTTTTTGTTCGGTTCAATTATCTGCAGTACGCTTTGCGGATCACGTATGCCGCAGCGGACAAGGAAGCCGCCATAGCCAGAACGGATACAAGCGCAGTCACGAACAGATCGTCGCCCGTGTTGGGGTTGATGACCTTGTTGACATGGATCGTGGTATTGGGCGCCAGTCTGAGGACCGTCGGGATCCCGTCCGTCTCACGGGAGACGGAAAGCGGCAGGTTCGCGGTCTTGTTCCGCTGTTCAGCATCCAGCGTGATCTTGCCTTCCGCGTCGGTCACATACTCCACTGTCCCCACCGTCACGGTCATTCCCGCGACCGGGCATCTTTCAACGATTGGATTCCATTGTGCATCGTAGGTGGTATCCAGACTGGTAAAGACGATCTCGCCGTTTGTGTTCAGATGGGACACGTCCATCTCGGGATACTGCATCCCGGTCACGAACTCATCCGAGTAATACAACACGACCTCGTCTCCGTCCGCAATAAGTGTGGAATCGATCCCGGTTGCCGGCGCCACGCCGTTGAGGCGGAACATCCATCCGTCCCATCCGGTCTGCGTCTGAGCGGACGCCTCACCGTTGACGGCCGTAACATATCCAGCGCTCGCGCCGGTAATGGTCACCTCCGCTTCTGTCTCATCCACATAGGTCAGCAGGTCCTGGACAGTCAGCGGGTCTCCTTCCACCGTCAGCGTCACGGCTTTATAATACAAATTGGCATGAACGCCTTCGATGCGCAGGCTGACCTCGATCTGGTCCGGCTCTGCAAATGCGCTCACAGCCCCCAGCACGGCCAGAATGGCCACGCTGATGAACAGGCATAGCAGCCTCGTTCCTTTTTTCATGGTGTACTCCTTCTTCTTTGTGAAAAATTGACCGTTGAACAAGCAAAACACTCTCCGGAAAGATCCGGAGAGAGCAGGAAACGATGCCTCTGCCGAGCTGCTGATCCCGGACAAGGCCTCTGTTTCTGGCTGCACCCTCCCATTCGGCGTTTTCACGCTCACCCAAGGATGTTCCTCCGGCACAAAGCATCCGGAGGTTGCCACAGCACGGCTGGCATTCCGACTTGACGGGTCAGGCCCGGTTACGGTAATGGCGGTTGCGACGGATTCTCACCGAGATTTCCCAGGTCACGCGCTGTTCCAACTGTCGGATTGTATTGTACACCCCGTCATTCCGACTGTCAAGCAACCAGGCAAAAATGCGCACACTTGACTTTTTGGTTCAAAGCGACTATAATGGCAACGTCTTTTGTCTGCCGCTCCGGCATACGGAGCCAGTACCCTACAGGAGGCGTTTCTTTTATGATTAAAACCAAATATCATGACCGTGCGCTCCCGGACCTGCAGTCTCTGTACCAGCTGGTCGAGAACCTGAGCACCCATCAATATAAAACCGCATTCCGCTATTATGATTCCAACCATATCGCAGACATCACCTACCTGGATTTCCAGGGTATCGTATTCTCAGAAGCTGCAGGCCTGAAAAAACTGGGGCTGGGCGGAAAGCGGATCGCCGTGATCGGAGACACTTCCCCGTTCTGGATCTCGACCTATCTGGCCGCCATCATCGCAGGCGGGGTCGCGGTCCCGATGGACAAGGATCTCAAGCCCGAGGAGATCTCCGGCTTTCTGGCCTTTGCCGAAATCGATGCCGTGGCCTATTCTCCTTCGTTCCATGAGAAATTTGCTCCAATCATGGAGTCCCACCCCTCCGTGCACACCTTCATCCCGATGATGTCTTCCGTCACGGAATCCCGTACGACCGGATCCTGGATCCTTCCTCTGGATACGATCCTGGAGATTGGAAAGGCCGCTTACGAAACCAAGGAAGTCACCCTCGAGGACAGTACGGATATGGACCGTATGTCCGTGATGCTGTTCACCTCCGGGACGACCGGAAGCAGCAAGTGCGTGATGCTGAGCGAACGCAATGTGGTCGCCGCCTGCCGCGCCGCCTATACGAGCGTGGACTTTTCGGGAGAAGATACGACCGTCTCGGTCCTCCCGATCCACCACACCTATGAACTTTGCATCACGCTGGCCGAACTCAGCCTGGGCGTGACCGTCTGTATCAACGACAGTCTGCGCCATGTGCTGCGCAACTTCGCCCTGTTCAAGCCCACCGGTCTGATCCTAGTCCCCCTGTTCGTCAACACGATGTACAAGAAGATCATGGACGAAGTCAAGCGCAAAGAGATGGAGCGGAACCTGAAGATCGGTCTCAAGGTATCCCGGGTCGCCCGTTTCGTGGGTCTGAACCTGTCCCAGAAACTGTTTGGGCAGATCACGGCCGCGTTTGGGGGCAACCTGAAGAAGATCATCTGCGGAGGTGCTCCGCTCAACCCTGAAATGGTGGACGTGTTCGGAGAATTCGGTATCCAGATCTGTGAGGGCTACGGCATCACCGAGTGCTCCCCCCTGGTCGCCGTCACTCCGTACTATGCCCCGAAACACGGCTCGGTTGGTCCGGCAGTAGTCGGCTGCACGGTCCGGATCGATTCCGGAGAGGGCGCGGAGCCCAACGACCGCGGTTTCGTGGAAGGCGAGATCTGTGTCAAGGGCGACAATGTGATGCTCGGCTACTACAAGAATCCGGAAGCCAGCGCCGAGGTCTTTACCGAGGACGGCTACTTCCGCACCGGAGACATCGGCTATATGGACAAGTCCGGATATATCTATATCACCGGGCGCAAAAAATCCGTCATCGTTCTGGAAAACGGCAAGAACGTCTTCCCGGAGGAGATCGAAGAATACCTGGCCGGGATCCCGGAGATCGCGGAAAGCGTCGTGGTCGGCCGGAAGGGCGAAGACGGCGAAACGATCAACCTGGTCGCCATCGTCTATCCCAACGCCTCTGCGTTCCCGGACGGGACCCCGGCAGAGGATATGCAGGACTGCATCCGGGACAAGATCCAGATCGAAAACAAGAAACTCGTGCGGTACAAGCAGATCCAGTCTGTGGAATTCCGCGATGAAGAATTTGAAAAAACGACTTCCAAGAAGATCAAGCGCCATCTGGTGCATTGAATCTCTCCACCCGGACTCCGGTCCGGGTCTTTTTTTCATTACCACCCGTTTTTCATTGTGCAACCTGTCCGTTTTTTGAAAACCGTTCTCGTTCACCTTCACAAAAAATATTGCTATTCTGTGAACAAAAGCAAACCATTCTCTGAATTTGACGTTAACTTGTTATCAACGTTGACAGTTTTGAACAACCTGTGATATTCCGCGGTGTTTCCCTTGTTGCCTTTTGTAGAAAATGCCGAGAACGGCGCTTTTTTTGTTGCAAAAGGCAGGGGGTCATGTTATAATAGACATGGTAAAAGCGGCACTCCGCAGGTTTGCCGGTTCGAGGTTAGAATTTCACTCTTTATTGGAGGTTTTTGATGAAAATCCTGGTAGTCAATGCCGGAAGCTCGTCCCTGAAATATCAGTTGTTCGATATGGACGAGAACAAGGTCATCGCGAAAGGGCTTTGCGAAAAGATTGGAATCGGAGGCGCCGTCACGCACAAGCGCCCCGGCAAGGACGATTACAAGTCCGAAATCGAGCTCAAGGATCATGACGATGCCATCGCGCTGGTGCTCAAGCTCCTGACGGACAGCAATCTGGGCGTGATCAAGAGCGTCGACGAGATCGACGCGGTCGGACACCGCGTAGCACACGGCGGCAAGCTCCAGGAATCCATGATCGTTACGGATTCGGTCCTCCGCTATCTGGAATCCATCGTGGGCATCAACCCGCTTCACGGCCCGCCCGCCATCAAGGGCATCAACGCCTGCCGCAAGGCAATGCCGGGCAAGCCCATGGTGACTGTGTTTGATACCTCGTTCCACAGCACGATGCCGGAGAAATCCTACATCTACGCCCTGCCCTACGAGTACTACGAAAAATATCAGGTCCGCAGATACGGGTTCCACGGAACCTCCCACAGATATGTGGCTCACAAAGCCGCCGAATTCGTCCGCGTTCCTCTGGAACAGCTCCTGATCATCACCTGCCACTGCGGCAACGGTTCTTCCATCACCGCCGTGGATCACGGCAAGGTCATCAATACCGCGATGGGCTTGACTCCGCAGGAAGGTCTTCCCATGGGCACACGGTGCGGCTCCATTGATCCCACCATCGTGACCTACTTGATGAAACAGGAAAACCTGACCCCCGACCAGATGGACGACGTTCTCAACAAGAAATCCGGTCTGCTCGGCCTGTCCGGCGTGTCCAGCGACATGCGAGACGTGTGGGCGGCCGCCGACGCCGGGAACGAACGCGCCAAGCTGGCCCTGGACGTCCTGGTCCAGGACGCCAAGAAGATCATCGGATCGTATATTGCGGAAATGAACGGAGTGGACATCGTGCTCTTCACCGCCGGCATCGGCGAGAACGACCGTGCCTTCCGCGCCGCGGTCTGCCGCGATATGGATTATCTGGGCATCTCCATTGACGAGGATTTCAATATGTCCTGCCCGCGCGGCGAGAACGTGGACATCTCCGCTCCGGACGCAAAGGTCCGCACCCTGGTCATCCCGACCGACGAGGAACTGATGATCGCCCTGGACACCCTCAATCTGGTCAAATAAACGAAAGACGGTACAAACGATATGCCATCTGCATTTGAAATTAAAAAAGAAATCTGCGAGATCGGCCGCCGCGTATACCAGAACGGTTTTGTCGCGGCCAATGACGGCAACATTTCCGTCAAGGTCGGCCCGAACGAATTCTACTGCACCCCTACCGGCGTATCCAAAGGGTTTATGACCCCGGATATGATCCTCCGCGTGGATGCAAACGGCAATAAGCTGGAATCCAGCCCGTACAATCCCTCCTCCGAATTCAAGGTGCATCTGAAAGTCTATGCCGAGCGCGAAGACGTACGCGCCGTTGTGCACGCCCATCCGCCTACGGCCACCGCGTTCGCCGTGGCCCACGTGCCGCTGGACAAATACACGATGGCCGAAGCTTCCCTGTTCCTGGGATCCGTTCCGACCTGCGCGTACGGAACGCCGTCCACGGACGAGATCCCGAACTCCCTGATGCCCTACATTCAGGACCACGACGCGTTCCTTCTGGCCAACCACGGCGCGCTGACCGTCGGCAACACGCTGATGAAAGCGTATTTCAACATGGAAACGCTGGAGTTCTATGCCAAGATCACCCTGATGGCCCGTCAGCTCGGCGGGGAAAAAGAACTGTCCTGCGAAGAGTTGGAGAAGCTGATGGAACTCCGCAAGAAGTTCAATGTTCCAGGCCGTCATCCCGGCTGCTCCAAATGCAAGAATCTGGGCACGGAGAATTGCCGCTGCAAACAGAACATCGAGCCTCTGGCCAACAAGAAGATGGAAGAGCCGGGCGCTTCGGATTTCAAGGACGTTTCCATTGAACATCCAATTTCAGCCAAGACAGAATCTAACGCCGCGTTCATCGATGCGGTAACGGCAAAAGTCATGGCCGAGCTTTACAAATAATTAGAAAGGGGGCTTGCATTTCCCTTAGCGGACATGCAACCGACAGATGATCGTATCCGAATATCAAATCCGAGATCAAATGGTCGAGGCCGCCCACCGGCTTTACGCGAAACAGCTGGTTGCCGCCAAGCACGGAAACATTTCCTACAAGCTGAGCGACAACGAGTATCTGGTCACGCCCCGCGGCGTCTGCAAATACCGCCTGACCCGCGACATGATCGTGAAAGTGGATGCCAACGGCAAAAAGATCGGATCGGGCATTTACGAACCGACCTCCGAAGCCAAGCTGCACATCCTGATGTACAGCCTGCGCCCGGACATCCGCGCCATCATCCATGCACAGCCCAATGTGGCGACCGCATATGCCATCAAGGGCGTAGCCGTGGACAACTGTGTTCTTCCGGAGAACCGGGTTTATCTGGGCGTGATCCCAGCCGGTTCCTATGACAAGACTTCCAACACAGCCGACGACACCTTCCGCAGCGTTCTCAAAGATCACTGCGCATTCCTGTTCGGCGGCAACAGTGCTTTCGCCGTAGCCGACACGCTGGACAATGCGTTCGACAACATCGACGCCTGCGAGTACTACTGCCGTATGAATGCGGTAGGGGCCGCCTTGGATGCCCTTCGTTCCGGAGCCGCCGCTGCACCGGCCACCAAATCCGGCTGTTGCTGCACTTCCCCGAAGGCCTCAACGCCCGCCGAAGTGAAACTCAGTCCCGAGAACCAGAAAACGGTAGATGAAGTGACCGCAAAGGTTCTGGCTCAACTTTACGAAAACTAACGATTCCATCCGGAATCCGACAAATTACTTTCAGGAGAATTCAAATGGCTATTAACTGGACAGACGCTCAGATCAATGAGATCGTACAAAATGTTTTGGCCCAGATGAAGAACACTCCCGCTCAGCCCGCGGCCAACTGGGATGCAACCCAGTACAACGGGCGCAAGCTGATCGGTATCTTCGAGGATATGAACGACGCCATCGCGGCCGCCAACGAAGGCTACAAGGCCGTGCGTTCGATGTCCCTGGCCAATCGGGAGAAAATCATTACTGAGATCCGTCGCCTGACAAGACTGGAGGCGCCGACCATGGCGGCTCTGGGTGTCGCCGAAACCAAGATGGGCCGCGTGGATCACAAGATCGCCAAGCACAACCTGATCGCGGACAAGACGCCGGGGACCGAGGACATCACTCCGACGGTCAAGACCGGCGATCACGGTCTCACGCTTACGGAAATGGCCCCGTTCGGCGTGGTCGGCGCGATCGCTCCCTCTACAAACCCGTCTGAAACCGTCATCTGCAACA
The DNA here is from genome assembly GCA_017539425.1 of Clostridia bacterium. Lineage (GTDB taxonomy): Bacteria > Bacillota > Clostridia > Oscillospirales > CAG-272 > RUG14240. The sequence continues at coordinate 34,482 of JAFYHA010000020.1, read as the reverse complement.
GCATCGGCATGATCGTGGCCGGCAACGGTGTGGTCTTCAATCCGCATCCCAACGCCATCGCCACATCCAACTATGCCGTCGACCTGGTCAACCGCGCCAGCGCGGCTGCAGGCGGACCGCCCATCCTGGTCGCCTCCGTCGTCAAGCCCACCCTGGACACGGCCCAGATCATGTACAAGAGCCCGCTGATCCGTCTGCTGGTCTGCACCGGCGGCCCGGGCGTTGTCAAATCCGTGCTGAGTTCCGGCAAGAAGGCCATCGGCGCCGGCGCCGGCAACCCGCCCGTCATCGTGGACGATACCGCCGACATCAAGAAAGCGGCCAAGGATATCATCGACGGATGCACCTTCGACAACAACCTGCCCTGCATCGCCGAGAAGGAAGTGTTCGCGTTTGCCAACATCGCGGACGACCTGATCAAATACATGCTCCAGAACGGCTGCTACCTGCTGACCCGTGAACAGGCCGACCGTCTTGCGGATGTGGTCATCAACAAGACCACCGACAAGGACGGCAAGGTCAAATGTGCTGTCAGCCGCGACTGCGTAGGCCGCGACGCGAAGGTCCTGCTCGAGAAGATCGGCATCCATGTGGGTGACGAGATCCGCTGCGCTATCGCGGAGGTTCCGTTTGAGCACCCGTTCGTGCAGACCGAGTTGATGATGCCGATCCTGGGCATCGTCCGTGTGCAGAACATCGACGAAGCCATTGACCTGGCTGTCAAGGCTGAGCACGGCAACCGCCACACCGCGCATATGCATTCCAAGAACATCGACAACCTGACCCGGTTCGCGCGTGCGGTGGAAACCACCATCTTTGTCAAGAACGCGCCTTCCTATGCCGGCATCGGCTTCGGAGGCGAAGGTCATACCACCTTTACCATCGCCGGGCCGACCGGTGAGGGCCTGACCTCCGGCAAGAGCTTCACCCGCTCCCGCCGCTGCGTGATGGTGGACAACTTCCGCATCGTTTGATAAAACAAGAAAGGAATATACACTATGGACGTTTCAGCTTCTCAAGTTGAAGAGGTCGTTCGCAAGATCCTGAGCGAACTGTCCACCTCCTCAACAGGATCCACTGCCTGCTGCGCGATTCCGAAATCCGCAAAGGCCGCGGTCCTGGCAGAACCGAAAAAGTTCGTGGTCAAAGAGTTCCCGATGCCTGAGCTGACCGACAATGACATCCTCGTCAAAGTCGAAGGCTGCGGCGTCTGCGGTACCGATGTCCATGAATGGAAAGGCGACCCCTTCGGTCTGTGCCCGCTTGTCCTCGGACATGAAGGCACCGGTGAGATTGTCTACCTCGGCAAGAACATCAAGGAAGATACGGCAGGTCATCCGATCAAGGTCGGAGACAAGTTGGTCACTTCGGTCATCAGCTGCGACAACTGCTTTATCTGCCGCAACCACCCCGGCCAGAAAAACCTGTGCTGGAATCAGGGCATTTACGGGCTTGTCCCGATCGATCCGAGCAATCCGTTCCGCGGATGGTTCGCCGAATACATTCTCATCCGGGATCCGGGTTCCACGTATTTCGTGGTCAACGACCTGAATCTGAACCAGAGAATGCTCCTGGAAGTGGCCTGCGTGTGCGTGCATGCTCTGCTCCGCGGACAGAAGACCGGCTTGCTGAATTTCAACAGTAAGGTCGTCCTTCAGGGCTGCGGCCCGGTAGGCCTGATGATGTGCTCCGTGCTTCGCGCGGCAGGCATCAACCACGTCATCGCGATCGACGGCTCGCCCAAGCGTTTGGAAATGGCCAAGAAGCTGGGTGCCAAGACCACGATCAACTTCCGCGAGATCACGGACAAGAAAGAGCGCGTAGCCATTGTCCAGGGTCTGACGGACGGTGCAGGCGCGGATTTTGCTTACCAGTGCACCGGTGCTCCTGCAGCAGCTGCCGACATCTATGATTTCATCCGTCGCGGCGGCGGCATGTGCGAGATGGGCTTCTTCGTGAACAACGGCGACTACCAGGTCAACCCGCACTTTGCCATGTGCAACAAGGAGATCAACCTGATCGGTTCCTGGGCTTACTCCGCAGAGGATTACCCCGTAACGATGGCTTTCCTGCGTCAGTGCAAGGAAATGAACATTCCGATCGAAGATCTGATCACCCACACCTTCCCGCTCGACAAGATGAACGAAGCCTGCGAAGTCAACGTGGCGCAGCAGGGCATCAAAGTCTGCTACATCCCCGGCTGAATCGAGGTGCTGACCCATGGCACTCGGCATGATTGAATGCTTCGGGTTCGTAACTTCCATAGTGGTCGCCGACAAAGCCGCGAAGACCGCTCCCGTTGAGATCGTGGCCATCGATAAGAACAAGCCGGCCAACGCCGAAAAGTGTGAGGTTCCGCTTGTGATGGTCGTCAAGATTGAAGGCGACGTGGCCTCCGTGGAAGCCGCCACGATGGCGGGCGTAGACGAAGCCAAAAAGAGAGGGATGTACATCACCCACAAAATAATTCCGCGTCAATCCGAAGAGATTGAATGGTTTGCCCGGCTCAACGCCTTGGGTCGGAACAGCACCATCTGACCGGACTTATCCAATACAAGAAAAACAAAAAACAATGCCTATTTTTAAAAGGAGAACAAAACTATGTTAGAAGCTCTTGGAATGGTTGAAACCAGAGGCCTTGTCGCAGCGATCGAAGCTGCCGATGCTATGGTAAAGGCTGCAAACGTCAGATTGATCGGCTCTGAGAAGATCGGTTCCGGTCTGGTCAGCGTAATGGTCCGCGGCGACGTCGGTGCTGTCAAGTCCGCCGTTGAAGCCGGTGGTGCCGCTGCTGCCCGCCTCGGAGAAGTCATTGCTACGCATGTCATCCCGAGACCGCACGACGATGTTGAAAAGATCCTGCCCGTGATCAAATAATTGACACAATAAAGGAAGACATTCAACATGGAAGAAAAAGCAATCGCGTTACTGGAAGTCCAGGCTATGGTCGCCGCAATCGCTGCATTGGACGCCATGTGCAAAGCCGCGGACGTAACGTTCATTCGCTGTGAAAAGCGTTTGGGCGGACGACTGGTCACGGTTGTTGTTGAAGGAACTGTTTCCGCTTGCCAGGCATCCCTGGATGCCGGCAAGGCGGAAGCGGCCAAAGTGGGTAAGGTCAAACTGGGCGAAGTCATTGCCCGTCCCCACCCCGAAGTCATGAAATTCCTCAAGCCGGTCAAAAAGGCCTGAGGATCATGATAGAGCCGCCCTTCCACAACTGCCGGGCGGCAAACCCTTCCGCCACAGGCGGAAAACATTACTCTAGTCATTCTAAACAGGAGGAATACTCAAATGGAAGCACTTGGTATGGTTGAAACCAGAGGTCTTGTTGCTGCGATCGAAGCTGCCGATGCTATGGTAAAGGCTGCGAACGTTGTCCTGATCGGTTCCGAGAAGATCGGTTCCGGATTGGTCAGCGTTATGGTCCGCGGTGATGTCGGTGCTGTGAAGGCCGCTGTCGAAGCTGGTGGCGCTGCTGCTGCCCGCCTTGGCGAAGTCATTGCGACACATGTCATTCCGAGACCGCACTCTGATGTTGAGAAGATTCTGCCGAAGATTGGTTAATCGGATTTTCCGTAACTGATATTTGAGCGCTCAACAACCCGATACTCCCTGAGTATCACCACCGATGGGATGGTCCCGGGCCATCTCATCGGTCGGGCTTAAAAAACTTCCCGGACGATTCAACTCTGTCCTGCAGCATTCCGTACGCTGCCTTACTTTGAATGCACCGCCGCAAGGCGATTCTATAGATTCGGTTCCGCAATTCCCTGCGGACAAGAAAGGAACTTTCATCATGGCATCCTATACCAGTGAACAGATAGCCGAAATGGTCAAACGCGCGCTTGCCGAAATGGCTCCGTCCGGTTCTTCCGCAGGTGCGGCTGCAACCGCTGACATGTCCATTCCGATCGGCGTATCCAACCGGCATATTCACCTCACTCAGGAGCATGTCGATATTCTGTTCGGAAAAGGCTATTCCCTCACCCCGATCAAGGACCTGTCCCAACCCGGTCAGTTCGCCTGCAAGGAAACCCTGACCCTGATCGGTCCCTCCATGCGGCCCATTGAAGGGGTCCGCGTACTCGGCCCGCTGCGTAAGCAGTCCCAGGTCGAGATCTCGGTGACGGATTCCTATGTCCTGAAAGTCAAACCTCCGGTGCGTGAATCCGGCAAACTCTCCGGATCCGCCCCGATCACTATCGTCGGTCCGAAAGGCATTGTCCAGCTCGACGAGGGCTGCATCATTGCCAACCGTCATATCCATATGTCTCCCGAGGACGCCGCCCGTTTCGGCGTAAAGGACGGAGACTACATCAACGTCGATGTCGTCGGCACCAAGCACACGCTCTGGTATGACGTCCAGATCCGCGTCAGCGACAAATTTCGTCTGGAAATGCACGTGGATACGGATGACGCCAATGCCGCAGGCATCGGCAACGGAAGCCGCGTAACCGTCGCGAAATAGTTCATAGAAAGGGCCAGGCCAATGTTAGTTGCAAAAGTCATCGGCAATGTCGTATCCACCCGCAAGTGTGAGAGCCTGCTCGGATCCAAGTTCATGCAGGTCCATATCATTGAAAACGGTAAGGAAACGGACAAATATATGATCGCCATAGACGCGGTGGGCGCAGGTATCGGTGAAACCGTCCTGATCACGACCGGCAGTTCAGCCCGTGTGGCTTTGCCCAAGGATCGTGAGGGCAACGAGATCCCCGCAGATGCCGCGATCGTCGGTATCATCGATTACACGAACGAATAATTGCGTTTTTACCGGACCCGGTCTGATCCCCGTCCGGTCAAGGAGAGTCTGTTTTGACTACATTTGAAGAATTGAAGCAGGTCATGCAGACCGCAGGCATCGTGGGCGCCGGCGGCGCCGGCTTCCCTTCCTTTGCCAAGTTGGCAGAAGGAGCGGATACGCTGGTCATCAACGGTGCGGAATGCGAGCCTATGCTCTACACGGACTACTCGCTGATGAGTGCCTATCTTCCGCTTGTCGTGGAGGGCGCCACCATCGTGATGCGGGCCGTAGGTATGAAGCGTTGCCTGATCGGCATAAAAAAACACAATTGCATAAAACTCGGGCTGTCCGAAGGTCAGGAACTGGCACCGGACATCACGGTCAAGCAACTTCCGAACGTTTACCCGATGGGTGATGAGATCGCTCTCATCTATGAAACGACCGGCCGGCTGGTCCAGCCCGGACAGCTGCCGATCACGCAGGGTGTGATCGTCTTCAATCTGGAGACGATCTTCAACATCCGCAACGCCGTGGTCTGCGGAACCGTTCTGACCGAAAAAAACCTGACCATCAACGGCGATATCGATAATCCTGTCGTTGTCAAGGCTCCAATCGGTATGCGCGTGTCCGACCTGTTCAGCCACCTGGGTATCCGCGTACCTGAAGGCGACGCCGTACTGGACGGCGGGCCTTCCATGGGCCGTATCGTCAATCCGAACACCCACATCGTGACCAAAACGACCAAGTCGCTGATCATCATTCCCGAGAACACTCCCGCCGTAATGGTCAAGCAGCGCAAACCGGAAGCCCATCTGGCCATTGCTTCCTCGGTGTGCTGCCAGTGCACCCGCTGCACGGACCTGTGCCCGAGATTCAATCTGGGTTACCCGCTGGAACCGCACAAACATGTGCGTGTGGCGGCCAGCGCACTGGGAGAGGATCAGCCCGAACTGATCAAGACCGCTTCCCTGTGCTCCTCCTGCGGCGTCTGCGAGATCCTGGCCTGCTGCCAGTACATTTCGCCAAGAGCCGTGATTGCCAAGCACAAAGCCATTCTAGCCAAAGACCATATCCGCTTCTCCGCTCCGGAGGGCAAAACCTATACCATTGCCGAAGACCGTCCCCTGACGCGGGTTCACTCCGTCAAGTGGATGGAAAGCCTTGGCATCCGCAAATACGACAAGACCCCGACCTATGTGCCGGAACTGCAGCCCACAAACCATGTGGAAATCCGTATGAATCCTCATATCGGCGCACCGAGTGTGCCTTGTGTCAGTGTGGGAGACCACGTGACCAAAGGCCAGCGGATCGCCGATCCGGGAACCGGGCTGTCCATACCGCAGCACGCAACCATCGACGGGAAGGTCATCTTCGTCGATCCGACGAAGATCATCATCGAAAACTAACGTGACAGAAGGAACGAAACCACTATGTACCAAGCCGTAGGCGTAATTGAATTGAAAAGCATTGCTGCGGGCATAGAAGCTACGGATGCTGCGCTGAAGAGCGCAGGAGTCCGTCTGGTCTCGGCGCATCCGGTCTGTCCGGGCAAGTTTGAGATCATGCTGACCGGTTCCATCGCAGATGTAACCGCTGCCGAAGAGCATGTCAAGGAACGCTTTGCGTCCACCCTTGTCGACGTGTCCCTGATGGGCCGGATCGACCCTCAGGTCATCACCGCCCTGTACGGAACGGTCGCGCCCGAGCGCAAAGGGAGTCTTGGCATCATCGAGACCTACAGTGCCGCCAGCATCGTCAAAGCCGCAGATATTGCCGTCAAGACCGCAAAGGTCGCCATCTATGAGCTCCGGCTCTCCAGAGGCATGGGCGGCAAGGGCATCGTCCTGGTCACCGGGGATGTCGGAGACGTCACCGCCGCCGTAGAGGCGGGTGCCAAGCACGCTCAGGAACAGAGCATGCTGAACAATTATACGGTCATTCCAGCCCCGCACGAAGAACTGTGGGACAATCTGTAGAAAGATAGAGTCACCTAATTATGAGTGAAGATCCAATCGCCCTTCATGACAAGATGCGTATTGTCCAGGAACTGGTTCCCGGACGGCAGATCACACTGGCGCACATTGTCGCGAATCCGGACCCGATTTTGTACTATAAACTCGGTCTGGACCCTCAAGTTGAATATTCAAAGGCGGCGATCGGTGTCATGACGATCAGTCCGGCCGAGACAGCCGTCATCATTGCGGATATCGCGCTTAAATCCTCAGGCGCGGAGCTCGGCTTTGTAGACCGTTTCAGCGGCACGCTGATCCTGACCGGAACGGTTTCCCAGGTAGAAGCCTCCTTCCAGGCCATCTGCACATACGTGCGGGACACGCTTGGGTTTACGGTCTGCCCGCTGACGAGGACATAGTCCCATGCGCAGGCTGATCCTTGCCGGACGCGTAGGCGCCGGCAAGACGACCCTGATGCAGGCTCTCAAGGGAGAACAACTGTCCTATTGCAAGACACAGTACATCTCCTATACCGATACGATCATTGACACGCCGGGCGAATACCTGCAGACCCGCGGACTTGGCGCCGCTCTGGCCTTGTACACCTACGAGGCGGATGTGGTCGGGATCCTGTGCAGTGCAGATGAACCGTTCACGCTCTTCCCTCCCAATATCACCTGTATGTGCAACCGGGAAGTCATCGGAATCCTCACCGGGATCGACAAGCCGGATGCCAACATTCCCATGACCGAAAACTGGTTACGGGAAGCCGGATGCAAGAAGATCTTCAAGGTCAGCTCGGTGACCGGCGAGGGATTATCTGATATCATTGCCTACCTGGATGACAGCGCAGGTGACCGTCCTACGGTCAGACGCCCTGTCCGGCGCAGCCGCAGCACCGCTTCACAAGCCATGTAAAGGAGAGCATCCCATATGAGTCTTACCCAAGTGATCTGCTTTGCCAACAACAAAGGTGGAAGCGGAAAATCCACGACCTGTGCCAATGTCGGATATGAAATGGCAAGGGCCGGCCGCAGAGTCCTGCTCATCGACGGAGACATGCAGCTGAACCTGACCCTCTCCTTCTTTGATGAGGAAGCCGCCTTGACCTTTGTCGAATCCGGAAAGACGATCTACAATGCGATCCGGGACCAGAAGGACCTGGCCGCATTCATCGTACCCACTCCGTACAAAGGCCTGGATATCATTCCTTCCTCGACCTTGATGAGCTCGGTGGAATTTGAACTGTTTCCAAAGTGGCAGCGGGAATTCATCCTGAAAAAATGTCTGGCCAACGTAGTGGCCTCCGGCACTTACGATTATATACTCATTGACTCGCCCCCGACGCTTGGCTGCTGGGTCATGAACATCATGTGTGCCTCAAAGGAACTGATCATTCCGGTCGAGGCCAGCCCCTGGGGGCTCTTCGGTCTGGCGAACATGTTTGATTTCGTCAAGCAGGTCCAGTCCATTGCCCCGGATATCCATCTGCTGGGTATCGCCATCACCAAGGCAGATGAACGGAAAAAGTACTTTAAGCAGACTCTGGACACACTGGGTTCCTACGAAGGGCTGACCGTCTTCCGTACGATCGTACGGATCGACAGCACCATCGAATGGTCTCAGGACAACAGCAAGCCTGTTGGCGAATACAAGCGCAGTTCCAGAAGCGCTGAAGAATATGCAAATCTTGCAAAGGAGATTATGGAATATGTCAGTCGGTAAAAGCAGCATCACCCGTGCAGCGGGCAAAAAGGAAGCCGTTAAAGAGACCGTGATCGCCGCCCCTGCGGAAGAGACCGAGGCCGTTGTGAAAGAACCGGCCAAAAAGGCAGCCCCCAAGAAGGCTCCCCGCCACGGCAACTATGTTCTGATCACTGAAGAACTCCCTGTCTGGCTGCTCTGATCCAGCGCCAATCAATCATCTACACTTTTCAGATAAGAAAGGTAAACCGCAATGCTTGTAACTATGAGAGACCTCCTGCCTCGTGCTAAGGCAGAACACTATGCCGTAGGATTGTTCAACACCGTGGACCTGGAAATGGCCAAGGGCGTTATTGAAGCCGCCGAAGAGCTTCGCGCGCCGGTCATCATCGGCACGGCCGAGATCCTGACCCCGTATGCCTCCCTGGAGGATTTGTCCGCATTCCTGCTTCCTCTGGCCAAAAAGGCGACCGTCCCGATCGTTCTGCATCTGGACCACGGTCTGACCCTGGATATGGTCAAGAAAGCCATCCGTCTCGGCTTTACGTCCGTTATGTTCGACTGCTCCACGGATGACTATTACAGCAACATGGGGAAAGTCCGTGCTCTGGTGCGCTATGCACATGAACGCGGCATTTCCGTGGAGGGCGAGCTGGGTCATGTCGGCGCAAACGAATCCAGTGCGGAGAACCACGGCCCCAACGACAACAGCATCTATACCGATCCTCAGCAGGCTCTGGAATATGCTACGGTCACCGGTGTAGACGCTCTGGCCGTTGCCATCGGTACTGCACACGGCGCATACAAGGAAAAGCCCAGACTCGACTTTGACCGTCTCAAGGAGATCGCCAGCATCGTCAGCACGCCTCTGGTGCTGCACGGCGGTTCCGGTCTGTCCGACGACGATTTCAAACGCACCATCGCCAACGGTATCTCCAAGGTCAATATCTTCACCGACATCAACACGGCTTTCGCCAAAGCCGCCCACGAAGTCTGGAAGCCCGGTATGGGACAGACCGACATCATGCCTGTCGTTCGCCTGGCTGTCAAGGAAGCGACTATGGAAAAGATGCAGCTGTTCGGCTGCGCCGGAAAGTATTGAGATTCCTGTCCGCCAAACAGAAAAGCAGCAGCGAGGAAAACCTTGCTGCTGCTTTTCTGTTTGGCTTGGCCTTACGGCCTTAGACTCTGAACCAGACATACTGGCAGAACAGAATGAACAAAAGATATCCCAGGGCAAACACGGCGGTCACCGCAAGTGCGGCTCCAAGCACGCCCAGGATCAGATGGAAAGTCTCTTTCTTCCCGATCTTTTTCAATTCCTGTGCGTTCTTTTCCGCATCCGCGTCCTTGTTTTTGGCTCTGTGGGAATCGTACCAGGGCATTCCCTCCACGTTCATGGGAGCAATGACCCGGCCGTCATCCTCAAAATCCTTGTCTTTTCTGGCCATATCTAACTCCGTTTAGTTTCATTCCTTCGTTTCCGAAGCTTTCTCTTCTTCCTTAGCGTCCTCTACGACCTCATCCTCAGGCTCTGCTGCAGGTGTTCCCGGCTTATTCGCTAGTTCGGCTTCTTCCTCGAGCTTCTTCATTTCTTCCTCAGCCGCCTGGTTCTCCTCTTCCGAGTTGTACAGATGGCATGCGCAGAAATGCCCGGGTTCAACCTCTTTGTAATTCGGGACAACGCATTCGCACATCTTCATGCAATCCTTGCATCTGGTGTGGAATTTGCAGCCTTTGGGAGGATTGGCCGGTGACGGAATGCTGCCCTCCAGCACGATCCGTTCCATCTTGTAATCCGGATCCGGAACCGGGATGGCGGAAAACAGCGCTTTCGTATACGGATGAAGTGGATTGGAGAAGATCTTTTCCGTTTCGGAATACTCAACCATTGAACCAAGATACATCACACCGACCGTGTCCGAAATATGTTCCACAACGGATAGATCATGGGAGATGAACAGATAGGTCAGGTTGAAATCTCTCTGAAGCTGTTTGAGCAGGTTGATGATCTGAGCCTGGATCGAAACGTCCAGAGCCGAAACCGGTTCGTCGCAGACAATGAAATCCGGGTTCAGGGCCAACGCACGGGCGATACAGATCCTCTGGCGCTGTCCGCCTGAGAACTCATGCGGATAGCGGTCCTTATAGTATTCCTGCAGTCCGCACGCACGCATGATCCGGGAGATGTAGTCTTCGTACTCTTCCGGCGGCACGATGTTGTGTTCCCGCACGGCTTCACCGATGATCTCCCCGATAGGCATTCTGGGTGACAGACTTGAATACGGATCCTGGAAGATGATCTGGATCTTCGGACGGATCTTTCTCAGTTCCTTTTTTGAGAGCTTGAAGATGTCCACGCCATCAAAGATGACTTCACCCTCGGTCTTGCTCTGCAGTCTGAGCAGTGTGCGTCCGACTGTAGACTTTCCGCAACCCGATTCGCCGACAAGTCCCATCGTGGTTCCGCGTTTTATGGCGAAGGAAACCCCGTCGACGGCCTTGACGTTACCGATGACCAGCCTGAGAAAACTGGACTTGATTGGAAAATACTTTTTCAGATTCCGGACTTCAAGAACATAGTCGTTTTTGGTTTCGCTCTCGTTGACGGCTGTATCTTTTACGATATCTTCCATACTCAAAGTTCCTCCGTGTTGATGATCTTGGGATAGCCCATGACCTCGCCCTGATCCATAAACCGATAGCAGGATACGATGTGCGTATCGCTGATCTTGATTTCTGGCGGATAGCGGCCGGAACACTTTTCCTTATCGCAGAACTCACAGCGATCTTTGAAATAGCAGTAGTTCGGCATGTTGATGGGGTTCGGAACATTTCCGGGGATGTTGTACAGTTCTTCGACCTGTTTCCCGACCACCGGCTTTGAATTCATCAGGCCGATCGTGTACGGGTGGCAGGGATTATGGAAAATATCCTGTGCCGTTCCCTTCTCGACGACCCGTCCCGCATACATGACAACGACATAGTCTGCCATTTCCGCGATCACTCCCAGGTCGTGGGTGATCAGCATGATCGAACTGTTGATCTTGTCCTTCAGGTTTCTGAGCAGATCCAGGATCTGGGCCTGAATGGTCACGTCCAGGGCCGTTGTGGGCTCGTCCGCAATGATCAGCTTGGGGCTGCAGGCCAATGCGATGGCAATCATCACACGCTGCCGCATACCGCCTGACAGTTCGTGCGGATACATGTTGTACACGCCTTCCGCATTCGCAATGCCGACCATCTTGAGCATCTCAAGGGTTCTTTCCCGGATCTCCTCCTTGGTCATTTCCTTATTATGCAGTTCGAGGACCTCGTTGATCTGCGCGCCGATCTTGAACACGGGGTTCAGGCTCGTCATAGGCTCCTGGAAAATCATGGAAACCTTGTTGCCGCGGATCTCCTGCATAATGGACGTAGGGGTATTGACGATGTTGTATGCTGTTCCGTCGTCGTTGTTCAGGCGGATCTCACCGCCGACGACCTGACCGGTCGGCCTCTGGACCAGCTGCATCAAGGACAGCGATGTGACGCTTTTTCCGCATCCGGACTCGCCGACCACACCCACGGTTGAGCATTTAGGAATATTGAATGAAACGCCGTCAACGGCCCGGACCACACCGATATCCGTGAAGAAGTAAGTGCAGACGTTATCCATTTCCACGACATTGTTCTCGTCATGCATTTTTGTCATGTACAGAGAACTGTCTTTCTTGGAATTGTTCCGTTCCTTCTCCAGTCTTCTTGTGATCTCTCTGTTTCTTTTGGAAATATTTCTGGATTCCTTACCGGAAATATAATTCACATTTTTTCTTTTCAATGCCATAGCAACCACCCGAAATCAGCGTTTCATTTTTGGATCGAACGCATCGCGCAAGCCGTCACCGACAAAGTTGAATGCGATAACCGCAAGACAGATCAGAATTCCGACAGGGAGCCAGATGTACACGTAACTCTTCATGGCTTCGATCGAAGACACAGAGTTGATGATGTTACCCCATGTAGCCAGCGGATGTTTGACACCGAGGCCGAGATAGGACAGCGTGGATTCCGTCAGAATGACACCGCCAAGGCCCATTGTCATAGATACGATCAGCTGGGGCATGACGTTCGGAATCAAATGCTTGTAAATACGCCTGTTAGTCTTCAAACCGGTCGCCTCGGCCGCGATCATGAACTCCTGCTCACGCAGGGACAGGATCTGCCCTCTGACCAGTCTGGCAATACCAGACCAGCCCAGTACGCCCAGAATGACCATCATCCACATAAGCCGTTCGTACGGAGGGACCTTCAGTTTGTCAAACACGGACGCGATGATGATCATGATCGGCATGGTCGGTATGCAGTAGAAGATATCGACCAGACGCATGATCAACGTATCGACCCATCCTCCGAAGAAACCGGCAATACCGCCCATAATGACGCCCAGAATGGTTTCCAGGAACACGACCACGAACCCGACGATCAAAGAGATCCGGCCGCCGTACATGATTCTGGCAAGCACATCATATCCGTCGCCGTCCGTACCCAGGATATGGGCTCTGGAAGGCGGAGAATACAGGTCATATACTTCCTTGCGAACGGAATAATTCGCATAGTAGCGCACCTCTCCGGATATTTCCTTGCGGTTGACAGCCAGTTCCTCGTTTTCCAGAATCAGGTTCCCGTCTTCATCGGTCAGATACTGAGCCGTATCGGCATCCAGCTGAGGTACGTCGTAACTGAATTTCCCGGTTCTGGACTTCTCCGCTTCCATCTGATTGACAACAGCCGCGAATGCTGTTTTGAAGCCACCGCCCAAACTGTCTTTGCCGCTGATGTCACGGATCGAGTAAGGCAGTATGTCAATAACAGCCTTTCCTGTTGAATCCAGGATCTTTGCGCTGCCGCCTTCATGGATCTCAATGGTATACTCGGCACCCTTATAGGTGAAACGGTTCTCTTTTTGATAATTCAGCAGAGCAAGGGAAATCATCTCATCTTCCACTTTGTAACCGCTTTCCACCGGATCAAACGTCAGTTTTGTGGCCAGAATAGCCTCGACTTCAGCACCGTCCGGATAGGTGGCGATCACACCCGTCTCGGTTTTGGACTTGGAAACCAGTTGATAGGACACGCCTTCAAAGGTGAATTCCGATTCTTTGTTTTCGATTGCCGCTTTGATCTTTGCATCCAGTTCAGCAGAAGGTTCTCCAACCTTGACTTCCTTGCGGATGTTGTCATAGGCATACAGTTCCGCGCTCTTGATCTTGACCGTGTATACGTTGTCCACGCCCTTGGTCACGATAAACGAAGACCCCATACGTTCTACAAGTTTCTCGTCTGCTTCGTCGTTGTTCAGTTCCTTGATGAACGAATCCACAAAATTCTTGAATTCATCTGTGGCCTTGTTCTCCACAAGCATATACTTGTTGAATGTGCTCGGCACACCGCAGACAGCATAATCCAGTTCCATGCCTTTTACGGTCGTAAACTTGTCCAGCTGACCATATGGATAGAACACCGGGCCCAGGAAGGACAACGAAAACAGCGCAATCAGCAAGACCATACCGACAATAGCCAGTTTGTTCCTCAGGAATCTCTTCAACACCAGTCTTGCAGGGCTGAGAACTTTCACTCTGGACGCATCGTCCAGCGCAATCGGTTCATCCGCCTGCTTTGCGTTGGTCTCCTTTGCCTGTTCCGCTTCTCTGGCCTTGAGCTTTTCGTTAAGCAAATTCGTTGTATTGTTCTCTGCCATAACTCTTACCTCAATTGACCCTTACGCGGGGATCCACGACCGCATACAGGATATCGGAAATGAGATTCCCCAACAGCGTCAGAACCGACATCAGTGCAAGATAGAACATCGTAAACGGAATATCGCCGCTGATCATCGAATTGTACGACACATAACCGATACCTTCGATAGAAAACAGCGTTTCCGTGATCAGTGCGCCGGAGAACAGTCCGGGAAGCGTACCGCCCAGCAGCGTCACGACCGGGATCAATGTGTTCCGGAACGCGTGATAACCGATGACCTTGCCTTCGGAAAGGCCTTTGGCTCTGGCTGTGCGGATGTAGTCCGCATTTAAAACCTCAAGCATGTTGGTTCTGGTGTATCTCATCAAGCCGCCGATACTGACAAAGATCAGCGTCATAGCCGGCAAAATGAAATGCTTGCCCAGATCCAGAATATTTTCCCACTGAGTGGCATTGGCCGCGATAAAGAACTTGCTGTGCATACCGCCGATATCAAGCCAGCCCAGATTGATTGCAAAAATAAGTTTCAATACGGTTGCCACAAAGAATGTAGGCAACGAAATACCGATCAGCGACACACATGTCACCGTGTAATCGGTAATGCTATACTGCTTTTTGGCTGCCACGACTCCCAACGGGATCGCTATCAGGATTTCAAAAACGAAAGCTACAAGTCCAAGGGTAAAACTGTTCCAGATGCAACCGGCAAATTTGGCTGTGCAGGCCATATTCCATTTCCAGCTCGTACCAAAATCGCCTTTCAGGGCGTTTCCAAGCCAGGTGAAATAGCCGGCCACCACGCCTTTATTCATTCCGTATTGCTCATTCAACTGTGCCAGCCACTCCTGATAATTCTTGCCGCCCATTTTGGAAGTCGCGGCAGCGAGTTCTCGGGCGGTCGTTTCCACGTAGCTGGAGGGCAAGTTGTAAATCAATGTGTAGATCAAGAACATAGCAAAGAAAAATATGACTACACAAAGAAGCAATCTTTTGACTATAAACTTTCCCATAACGGACTCCTTAAAATCAAGACGTCGGCAAGCACGCACACGTGCTTGCCGAGTCCTTAAGAGTATTAAAACAATTCAGTTAGCACTCTTTATTTGGTAGGATTCATTTCCAGAAGTTCGATGTCATTCATCCAGCCCCAGTAAGTGGTGATGTCAGGAGTAACCGTACTCATGTTGACTCTCTCCGTGCTGAAGATGATGGCGTTCTGTCTCTGGTAGGTCGGGATCTCAACACCCCAGTCAAGGATGATATCCAGGCACTGTTTGTAAGTAGCCTTTCTATAGTCATGGTCTGCGCTGACGCGGGCGTCCATGATCAGCTTATCCAGCTGAGAATCCTGGATTCTGTAGTGGTTGGAACCGGTGGAACCTTCCAGACCCACAACGTTCTGGCTGTAGTACACCTGGTACATATCCGGGTCAACGGTAGCGCCCCAAGCGGCTGTCCAGAAGTTCTGTGTGCCGGCATCCAGAGCATCCCACAGGATGTTGGAGTCAGCCGGGTCATTGATGTTCAGCGTAATGCCGATCGTCTCGAGCTGGGCCTTGGTATCGGTCAGAATACCGTAAGCGGGGTGATCGCCTTTGCCGTCACCGGGGACGATTACTTCGTATTCCATCTTGGCGCCATCGGGAGCAGCCGTGAATTTCTTCGCGGTCTCGTCCCAGGTGTAGCCGGCAGCCTTGAAGAAACCGATAGCAGCCTGAAGGGCGGCATCCTGTTTCTCAGCTTCGGTCATATTGGCAGTGTAGATGTCCTTGCCATCCACATCCTTGGAGTATGCAAGAGCATAGCCTGCATCATTCGGCTTCGGAGCCGCCCAGGAGGTGTTGGAGATCGGATACTGGATAACAGTGGCTCTCTCACCGTAGTAAGAGTACACGCTCTTGTCTCTATTCACAGCGAACAGGGTTGCGAATGCCTTGCGGAGGCTCTTGGAAGCTGCGCTGGAAGGTTCGCCGCCCACGCAAACAGTGGTCGCATTTGCACCGATATAGCCGTAGCCGAGGTTGTCGACCGTGCTGGTGGTAACCACATTGCCGGTCAGCTCGCCATTGGAGTTGGCCTTCTTGATGTTTTCAACAGCAGTGGTGTTGAAGGACGGATCGGTCACGTCGAACAGACCGGAAGTTACGCCCGGAACCTTGTCCGCGTCGCCAGTTTCCTGGAACTTGATGTATTTGATCTTCGGAGCGCCGAGGAAGTAGTTGTCGTTCTTTTCGAACGTCACAACACCGTTAGCGTAGCTCACGAACTTGTAAGCACCAGCGCCCATCGGGTTGGAAGTCTTGGACTTGACACCGGACAGATCGCCCTTGGTGAAACCGAACTGGTTCTTGGAAACGTCGAACTTGGAGGCGTCGCCATAGTAGTGGAGCGGAGCGACCGTGAGGCCGATCTGGTAGATAGCGGTAGCGGAGAACTCGGTCATCTTGATGGAGATCTCATAGTCATTCACTTTCTTGATACCGGAGATGTTGGCAGCCGTTTCACCGGTCACAACACCTACCTGATATGCCTCGCCGAGAGCAGCCATAGTCAGATCAAACCGAGAAGAACCGGCAGACTCTTTGACTTCAGCGGTAGCTGCATCCGGATAAGCGGCTACGATGGCATCCCAGAAGTCCTTTGTGGTGGCGTTATCGGCCAGCTCAAAGCCCCAGTTCTTAGCGCAAGCCGCGACGGAGTCGGTGGCTGCGTTGTAGCCTTTGCTCTTGCAGTAGTCAACGATTTCCTGTGCAAAATCCGCACCGGCTTTGTCGTTGTAGTAGTTCCAGAACTCCGTGTACTGAGCTTCTGTGTAGTTATCATTGGCAGTATAGCCTTCGTTGCCGCCATCAAAGATAGCCTTGGCGCGAGGAGACATACCGGCCAGGTACTTGTCCATGCCCTCTACAGGCAGGGAGCTGAAGGACGTGGAGCCGTCATAAGTCGGGTCGCAGACCACATAGATGGAGAAGAGCACGTCGTCAGCGGTCATTTCTTTGCCATCGCTGAATTTAACGCCCTGCTTCAGAACGATCTTGTAATCGACTGTGCCGTCTTTGTTGATCGTCTCAGTCACATCCGAAATACCCTTGTAGGTATACTCGGTTCCGTTGAAGGTTCTCTTTTCGCCTTCGATGCCCTTATACACCACGTTGCCTTCACGGTCAGTGGAAATCAGGCCGAGCTGTGTCATGCCGGCGACATCCTGGTCATAAGCGGTAGTTGCGAAGAACGGGCTGAACTTGCCAGAAAAGTTCGCATAACCTACAACCAGAGTATCTGCGCCTTTATACTCTTCACCCTGAGGTTTGTCAGAGGGCTTGGATCCGCAAGCCGCGATAGCGGAAACGGTAAGCGCCAACACAATCACAAAGGCTAAGATTCTGATAACCTTTTTCATTGCATTTTTCCTCCAAAATAGATTTGTTTAGCTTTACTAGGTCATTTAATTTCGAACAGACATACCATGCCCTAATGCTAAGTAAGAGATATTTTACACAAAACGAGCGCTTTTGTCAAGTAAAATTTTCATATTCATACTCCGCCCGCACAATTCGGCGTGCTCACACAGGCAATTTTAGGGGGATTGCGGGTCGCCCTCAGCCGGTTCCGCAGGCACGTCCGGTTTGCCGGTTTCCTTCATCAAAAAGGCTTTTCTGCGCAGGAACACCACAAGAAATGCCAGGAACATAAGCACCGCTGCTGTCATGAAGATGATATCGTTTGCGTGGACCGGCCGTTCTTCCACTCCGGCGATCTTGAGTCCGGTTGAAATCAGTATGCCGATTACGCCAGCACCCGAAAAGACCATCCCCGCAAATCCGCATTTCGGAATCCGCTCCGAGATGTGGTCCTTTTGCTCCCGGGTGCATTTGCCCTTAAACGTAAAGACGGAATACAAGGCCATTCCCAGATAGAGCAGCGGGAATGCGCAGACCAGAAACGGAACGAGCGTATAGTACTGGGAAGAAAAGCCCTGGTTGTTATATACACCGGCTCCGAGGGCAAGCATCGCCAAGGCGCATACGGCTGCTATCAGAAGAATCCGCTTTTCTGCGCGCATTTTTTCCGGTGTCCGGTCAAAGGTATAGTATTTTCCGACATATACGGCCTTGGTCACGGTCTTGCCCTTGGCGTTGACACGGTTTTCAAGCCTGTAATCCTGTGCATACTTGTTTGTAATCATAGTTCAATTGTCCTCCTATTTATATATAGGAACAAAACAATTATAACCACATCCTGCAAAGGTGTCAAGTTGTCCGGCACCCGTACGAACCCCTGGTTGCATTTTCATGCGCACACTGCTATACTGAAGGTAAGAACTTCTGCTTGGAAAGGAACTGTTATGGCGGAATTCAGACACTTAGAGAACGGCTTGCTTTGCATAGCCGGCGACGAACATCTGCTGCTCACACCCTGGGGAACCAACAGCGTACGCGTACGCATTGCCCGGGGCCATATGCCTGTTGATACCGACTATGCCCTGCTGAGTCCCGGTCCACAGGCCCCCGCTCTCCACATCGACGACGGGGAAGCTTCCCTGTCCGTGGGAGACCTGGTCTGCCGTGCCCGGCAGCACGAGGGCGGCGTGCATCTTCGCTTTGAAGACCGTTCGGGACGAATCCTTCTTGACGAATGGAGCGCGCCGGGTCCTCAAAGGCACCGGGCACGCGAATACCGTCCTCTTCCGGACGGGTCCTTCAAACTCAATGTCGCCTTTGCCGGGTGCGAAACGGAACATTTTTACGGAATGGGCCAGTATCAGATGGATATACTGGATCTTAAGGGGTGTACCCTTGATCTGTCTCAACGTAACACGCAGAGTTCGGTTCCCTTTTATATCAGTAGCAAAGGGTACGGTTTTTTGTGGCACAACCCGTCCATTGGCCGCGTCACGTTCGGAACAAACGAGATTCTCTGGGAATCCGAGTCTTCCCTCCAGATTGACTACTGGCTGACTGTTGGCGATACTCCGCAGCAGATCAGCTCTCAGTATGCCGACGCTGTAGGACACGCTCCGCCCATGCCCGAGCACGGGCTCGGGTTCTGGCAGTGCAAACTGCGCTACTCCTCCCAGGACGAGATTCTCCGCGTCGCATCCGAATACGCGGCCCGCGGAATCAAGCCCGACGTGATCGTGTGCGATTTCTTCCACTGGACCGAAATGGGCGATTTTCGGTTCGATCCGGCCTTTTTCCCGGATCCGAAAGGGATGGTGGAACAATTGTCCGAGATGGGGATCCGTCTGGTCGTAAGCGTCTGGCCCACCGTATCCACTGAAAGCGAAAACTACAAAACCATGCAGAAACGCGGTATGCTCATCCGTCCGGACTCCGACGGCCTGTATTCGATGTTCTTCGCCGATCAGAAAACCCTGTTCTATGATACGACCAATCCGGAGGCGCGCGACTTCGTCTGGAACCGGATCCGGGACAATTATTATACTCTCGGCATTCGTGATTACTGGCTGGACGTGGCGGAACCGGAATACTCCGTATGCGACTGGTCCCGCTGGACCTATCGCGAAGGCCCCGGACTTCAGGTCGGCAACCTGTATCCGCAGGCCTATGCCCGCAACTTCTATGAAGGTCTCCGTTCCGAGGGCGTGGAAAAGCCCATCAGCCTCATCCGCTGCGCCTGGGCGGGAAGCGCCCGGTACGGCGCCCTGGCCTGGAGCGGTGACATATCCTCCACATGGGAGTCTTTCCGCATTCAGGTTTGCGCAGGTCTGTCTATGGGCGTTGCCGGAATTCCCTGGTGGAATTCGGACATCGGAGGCTTCTCGGGCGGTGATGTCCGGGATCCGGCCTTTGTGGAGCTGCTGATCCGCTGGTTTGAGTGGGGCGCCTACTGCCCCGTCATGCGTCTTCACGGGGACCGGAATCCGCATCACGAAATCCGTCATCCGGTCAGCGGCAAGGTCTGTATGGGCTCCGGCGCGGACAACGAGATTTGGAGTTATGGAGACGAAGCCTACGGCATTTTCAGGAAGTACCTGGATCGCAGGCAGGCTATGCGCCCGTATCTGCGCAGTGTATTTGACGAGGCACACAGGACCGGTGTTCCTCCGATGCGTCCCTTGTGGTACGTATTCCCGGATGACCCCCTCTGCACAAATCTTCGCGACGAGTATCTGTTCGGCCCGGATCTGCTGGTCTGCCCGGTTCTGGAAGCCGGTGCAAGAGAACGGCGGGTCTATCTGCCAAAAGGCACATGGACGGATCTGGAGACCGGGCGGTCCTATGCTGGCGGTTCAACCATCACGGTCCCCGCTCCTCTGGACGTCATCCCGGTATTTCGGCGCGGTTGACCCCATACAACGCAGAAGACCGGCGTCTCCGTCGCGGCCTATGCCGCACGGAAACACCGGCTTTTTGCGTATTGCTTTTGCGCCGCTATGTCTGCTTCTAAGCGGGCACATCCAGATATTTGTATTGGCTGATCAGTTCATTCTCCGGCACAGGCTTTGAGAAATAGAATCCCTGCAGATAGTCTACTCCGAGTTCTTTCAGCAGCGCGATCTGTTCCTGGGTTTCCACACCCTCAACCAGTATTTTTACATCCATCTGCTTCAGCATGCGCACGTTGTTCTCCAGGATCACCCTCCCGAGATCACTCTCCTGTGCACCCCAAAGCAGGGATTTGTCGATCTTGATCACATTGAAGTCCATGGAGAACAGGGAGCGCAGGTTGGAAAAGCCCGTTCCGTAATCATCCATATAAACCCGGAAGCCGTTCTGCCTGAATCCGTTGATCACCGCACCCATAGCCGCATAATCGTTTGCGTCCACGGACTCCGTAATCTCAAAATTGATACGGGCATGATCCACGCCGGCCTCGTCCACGATCGAGATGATATGTTCTACAAACCCCGGTTTGATGCACTGCACCACGGACAGGTTGACATTGATGCTCTGAATCCCGATCCGCGCGGGGACTCCGCTGGTCACAAACTCGCAGGCTGCGTAAAGCACATAATCGTCCAGATCTCCGATCAAGCCGATCTGTTCGGCAAGCGGAATGAATTCATCCGGCATCAGCTGCCCGAGCTGCGGATCGTTCAGACGCGCAAGTGCCTCCGCTCCCACGAGCCGGAGCCCGTCCGCATCGAACGTGGGCTGATAATACACCTCGAATCTGCCCTGCGTCAGCCCCTGCTGGATGGCCCGTTCCAGCATCCTGCGGCGGATCAGATAACTCAGATCCTCTTTCCCGATCAGCAACTTCTTGTGGTTGAGGGGGAGCATTCCGTCGGTCATGTTGAACGCGTCCTCGACCGTCATGATGTCTTCCGGCACAGTGGCCAGCATAATGGTCGCGGACAGGATCACTTCAGTATGGTTGCAGGACCATCCTTTTTTGAACCTCTCTTCCAGTTTGTGTACGGCCTCTTCCGCAGATGCCCTGTGCTTTCCGACCAGAATCAGCGCGAATGTGTCAGGCGCCGTCCGGTAAATGAGATATCTGGGCACAATGGAAACCAGCTCTCGATACAGCATAGAGGCCAGGATATCCGTGTTATTCGAGCCGGTTGCTCTCCGGATGACTCCTGCATTTTCCACTTTTACGCAGAGGATCTTGAACGATTGCTTGTTTGCGATCAGGTTTCCCAGGTCGATCCGCATAGCTTTCCGGTTGTAAATGCCGGCATCCGAATCGATCAGATCACCCTCATCCTCCACGGTCAGCAGCACTCCGAGAAACGCCACGGCCTCGGCCAGAAGTTCCACGCGTGCGGTGATCAGAACCATCTGCACGAGAATGCCCGCGATCACCATAACCAGGAAATAGGACATCGCCAGTCTTCGCTTCTGCGTGATCGCTTTCCAGGATGAAAACAGTGTTCCGATAAAGAACGCGATGTAGAAAACCGAAATCACATAAAGCGCTGTCACACCCCATCCGCGATGATAGGCGAACGTCACGGGTTCATAGTAATAGCACCAGTGGTGGAGCGGATTGGTGAGCATCAGCACGTCCACGACCGCGACCGGAATCAGAAAGAGCGCATGCTTCAGCAATGTAAAGCGGTGGCTCCGTCCCGTAATCCGGAGCACATAATAGACCAGGAGCGGAAGAACGGCGGCATGAAGGACAAAGTAGAAATACTTGCTGACCAGGATCAGGTTCTGCGCAATTACACTTTCGGCTTGAAACGGCACTGCAAATTCAACGGCCGCCTCGGAGACCGTGTTCAGGGCCAGGATAGCGACCATGACCATGTAGATCTTTTTCTGCGGTTTGTCATACCGGTTCTGTATGAATGTGAACACCAAGCAGGAAACGCTGATTAGAAATGCAGAGATATGAAAAGCTACACCCATACGGTTGAATTCGCCCCTCCTTCCAGGTTTTGCAACGGCTCCGGAAACAGACAGAGCGTCCGGCCTTGCCGTACGCAAAGCCAGACGCCCCGGTCAAAAATAATGGCGGAGAGAGTGGGATTCGAACCCACGTGGGCAGAACCCAAACGGTTTTCAAGACCGCCTCGTTATGACCGCTTCGATATCTCTCCGTATACTGCGGCAGCGCCTCTGCCTGCGGAAATGATAGCACGAAACCCCGTTTCTGTCAAGACCGGCCACGTTTTCTCCGGGTCGGGTCTCAGGGGCTTTCGGCCTTTTCACGCACGGGCACTTGCGCGCATCCACAAAATGCTGTATAATAATTAGGATTGTGCACAAGCTCCGCTCCAGGAGCGAACCGGCGTTGAGCCTTTTTTCACCGCACGCATACCCTCCAAAAACAAAAAATCCTGCTTGCGCAGGATTTGAACGGAGAAGGAGAGATTCGAACTCTCGCACCGGTTTCCCAGCCTACACCCTTAGCAGGGGCGCCTCTTTGGCCTCTTGAGTACTTCTCCGTGGCGAGGGGCCATTGCATACCTCGCAAACGTCATAATAACACAAGACCACTTAAAAGTCAAGTACCCCTTATCTCGTTTTTTCTCATTGCACGAAAGGACCTATCTAATGCCGAAAACCGTCTGGCCGGCGGCTGCGCTGTCCGCTCCGATCCCGCCCGCTCTTGTCGTTTGCGGGTCAAACGAAAAGCCAAACGTCCTCACCGTGGCCTGGACAGGGATCCTGAACTCAGAGCCACCGATGACATACATTTCTGTCAGGGAAACCCGATACTCCTTTTCCCTTCTGCAGGAAACCGGAGTGTTTACCATCAATTTTCCCTCCTCCCGTCTGGCGAGAGCCGTAGACATCTGCGGAGTCTGTACCGGGCGGAAAGTCAACAAGATCGAACGCTGCGGTCTGCATCCGGTTCCCGCCTCAACCATAGACTGTCCGGTCCTGGATGACTGCCCGCTTTCCCTGGAGTGCCGCGTCGTCAACACGGTAGATCTCGGCTCGCATACGGTATTTATGGCCAGAATCGAAGCGGTGGACGTGGATCCCGCTCTCATCGACGCAGCAGGAAAGCTGCATCTGGAAAAAGCCCATCTGCTGGGCTATGCGCACGGCTCCTACTATGAGCTCGGCCGGCGTGTCGGCGGACGCGGATACGCAGTCCGCAAAAAGAATCCCCATCATCAGGACGCCTCTCGCTGAGACGGACGTCCGCACGGAGTAAATCATGCTACTTTACAATTCCCTATCCCACCAAAAAGAAGAGTTTGTTCCCGTCGAGCCCGGCAAAGTCAGTATGTACACCTGCGGGCCTACGGTGTATCATTATGCCCATATCGGAAATTTGCGCACCTATATCATGGAGGACATCCTGGACCGCTATCTGCGCTACAGCGGATATGCCGTGAAACGCGTAATGAATATCACGGACGTCGGGCACCTGACCTCGGATGCCGACACCGGAGAGGACAAGATGCTCAAGGGCGCGCGCCGGGAGCACAAAACCGTCATGGAGATCGCCGCATTCTACACGAACGCATTCTTCAACGACTGCCGCGCTCTCAACATCCGCAAGCCGGACGTGATTGAACCCGCGACCCATTGCATCTCGGATTTCATTGCGACCATCCAGGTCCTTCTGGACAAAGGCTTTGCCTATGAGGCCGGGGGAAACATCTATTTCGACACGTCCAAGCTGGAACAGTACTATGTTTTCCACGGATTCACCGAAGAAGATCTTGCGGTAGGTGTCCGCGAAGGCGTGGAAGCCGACGGAAACAAGAGGAACAAAGCCGACTTCGTGCTCTGGTTCACCAAATCCAAGTTTGAGGACCAGGAGCTCAAATGGGAGTCTCCCTGGGGCCTGGGTTATCCCGGATGGCACATCGAATGCTCGTGCATCAGCATGAAACATCTTGGCGAACGTCTGGACATCCATTGCGGGGGCATTGACAACGCTTTCCCGCACCACACCAACGAAATCGCGCAGTGCGAGGCCTATCTGGGCCACAAGTGGTGCAACTACTGGATGCACGTGCTTCACCTGAATACGGCCTCCGGAAAGATGAGCAAGTCCAAGGGTGAATTCCTGACCGTAGATCTGCTTAAGCAAAAAGGTTATGACCCGATGGCTTACCGGTTGTTCTGCCTGCAGTCCCATTACCGCAAGAACCTGGTCTTCTCCTGGGAGAATCTGGACAACGCGGCCGTCACCTACGACAAACTGATCGGACGGATCGCGGCCCTGTCTTCCGCTCCGGACGAATCCGTTGACGAAGAGGCCCTGACCGCCTTCCGGAAAGAATTCACCGACGCTCTGGACAACGACCTCAACACCTCTCTGGCCCTGACCGCCCTGTATGATGTGCTCAAAGCCGACACGAACGCATCCACCAAGCGCAAAGCCCTTGAGGATATGGACAGCGTGCTCTGCCTGAACCTGATGGAAGCGGCATCCCGCAAGGCCGCAGCCTCCGCGGAGTCCGCTTCATCCGGCACAGGGGTCAGTCCGGAACTGGCCGAAGAGATCCGTGCCAAGATCCAGGAGCGCGCTGATGCAAAAAAAGCGAAAGATTATGCGAGGGCCGACGCGATCCGCAACGAACTGGCCGCTCGGGGCATTCTCCTGATCGACAGCAAGGACGGCACCACGTTCCAGGTGAAGTAATCAAAATTATGAAGTTAGTCGCATTTATTAAAAAGCACCGTGAAGGTTTGAGCTACATGGCTTTCGGAGTCCTGACCACGTTCAGCTCCATGGCCGTCTACGAGTTGACCTTCCTCTTTGCAAAACATTTTCTCGGCGTCGATCTGGCCGAAATTTCCAGCGGGCCCTATCTGGCGACCTATTTTACCGCCCAGGTCCTGCAGTGGATCACGGCCGTGCTGGTTGCGTTCAGCACCAACCGGAAATGGGTCTTTACCAAGGCCGACCGGAGCAAGGGTACCTTCTGGCCTCAGCTGTTCAAGTTCTCCCTGACCCGGTTGGGCACATTCGGGCTTGACCTGATCATGACCTACCTGCTCGTCCTGCTGCTCAACGTGATCCTCAAGGGCGCCGAGTTCGATTTCGTCCTCTTCCACCGGAACTGGGCAATCAATGCCGAACTGATCGCCAAGCTCCTGTCGTCCATCATCGTGGTCATCCTGAACTATTTCATTTCCAAGGGCTTCGTGTTCAAGAAAAAGAAAGATCCGAATCCTTCCCCGGAAGAGTCCGAAGCTACCGAATCTCCCGCAGCCGCTGAAAATTCTGTAACCTCTGACGATTCTCCTGCGGAAGAGACTCAGGACCCGGAAAACACACAAAACCCGGATCCCTCCGCATGAACAAAAGCGGCCTTGCGGCCGCCTGGTTCATAAATGATTGGATCGATATTCTTCTGCCGTTTCGGCCGAAATGCCGGAACGCAGCAGCTCCAGAAGCGTCCCGTCCGCGAAAAACCGGACCGCAACCGCTTCCGGGACATCCGTCTCCCGGTCCAGGAAGACCAGCCGGCAGCGGCCGGCTTTCTCCCAGGACGCGCGATAGGTATAGGTGCGTCCGCGAAAGGGTTTCGGGTCCTTTTGCTCCGTTTCCGGTTCGACTTCCGCGATCCTGTCCAGCCCGATCCTGCAGACCGGCTTTCCGTTTTGCAGAATTTCAAAGTCATAGGCATACACAGGTTCTTCCTCATCAAAACCCGTTTCCCTGGAAACGATCCGGTAGGTATACTCCCGCAGAAGATAGCTGCCGGCGATGAACAGTGCGGCCGCAAGTCCGCAGAACCCTCCGGCCTGCCACAGTGCCCGGTAAGGAAATGACCCTGACGCAAGGATCAGCAACAGGGAGACCAGTATCAGGAACCCGACCACGATCGCGGGCTTCCGTTTCGCCGCAGGCGGCGTATAGGAGTATTCTCTCATGTCTTGTCCTCCCCCCGTTCAGGTCTGAAAGGTAGTATACCATGTCTGCTTCGGCAATGCAACACCGACAACTGCATAGACGTTCCCGGATAACGGGTGTAGCCTGTCTGTTCCTGACGGTGGCGCTGCTCCTGGGCGGTCTGTTCGCCACCATCCGGATCTTCGCCGAGCCCGACGGGGACGTTCTGGACCAGATTCAGGTCTCGCTCGGTCTGCCGGACGCCCTGTCCGGCACACCTTCCGTGTCCTATGTGAATGACTGGTCGTCGATTGCCTATCTGGCGCTGCACCCGGACGCGGATCTGTCGGATTACCGCTCCGCATTACGTCAGTATATAGACTCGACGGATCTTTCCCTGACCAAGGACATTCCCGCGAAGCTGCGTATGGCTCTCGTTTTCAGCGCCATCGCCCCGGATGAGGAATCCGACTACATCCAGACGGTCCTTTCCACCTGCGCAGGCAACGGCAACATTATGAATTACATCACGGGCCTGATCCTCGCAGACTCGCATCATTACGATTTTGCAGGGCGGGAGGCGCTCATTTCCCATCTTCTGGATATCCAGTTCGCGGATGGGGGTTGGGCCCTGACCGGGACTCAGTCCGATACCGATGTTACGTCCATGGCTCTGGCGGCGTTGGCGCCCCACCGGGACACTCCTGCCGTTGCGACCGCGGTCGACAAGGCCTTGTCCAGAATACGCGCCCTGCGCAGACCAAACGGCGAATTCGCCTCATACGGCGTAGAGAACGCGGAGAGTTCCGCACAGGTCTCCCTGGCTCTCTGTGCCCTCGGGCTGGATCCGGACACCTGGTTCAATGACGGGCTTCCCGCCCTGACCGAGGTCATCCGGGGTTATGCGCTTTCGGACGGCTCTTTCTCCCATGTTCACGGCGGGACCTCAAACCCGATGGCCACCTATCAGGCCTTCCAGGCCTTGGCGGCGTGCCGTCTGCTGCGTGAGTATGGTGCCGCCTTGTATGATTTTGACGCGCTCAACGAGCGCAAGACGCCGCCCCCGGACGAGACCGGATCCTCTGACCCCCTTGAAACCGACCCGCACGAAAGCACGGAAACCAACCCTCCAGCTCCGGTTGAAAGCGATACGGAGACAAAATCCCCTTCTCCCGAAACGGAGACGGATGAATCCCAACCAGGTTCCGGGCAGGGTACGGAGACAGAAAGTACGATTACACCGGAAAGCGATCAAAGCCAGCCGGTTGAGGCCCAGACCGAACCGGAGACCCGCAGAGAGGAATCCGAACGCGAGCCGGACAAAGAGACCAAGGCAGATGATTCCCCGCCCCGCTCCGCCACTTCCGTGTGGAAATGGATCGCGGCTGGCGCCGTCCTGCTTGGAGGCGGTATCGCCATACTGGCCCTTGCCCTGTCGCACCATTTGACGCCTTCCCGCTGGATCCCGGTCGCCGTCGCGGTCCTGGTCCTCTTGGGGATAGTCCTGTTTGCCGTCCGTTTTGAATCCGTAGATGACCATTTCCACGTGGAAACATCTACCGAACCGGAGAGCGGAGCGCCTGTCGTGACGATCGATATCCTGTGCTACAACGCTCTGTCTTCCGATCTCTTGATTGATTTGCCACAGGATGGTATACTCTTAAAAGAAACCACAGTCCTCTGGACCGAAGATCTTTCCGTCTGGGATGTGCTGGATTATGTCTGTCGCGCCAACGGAATCGTAACTACGCACAATGGCGACGACACCGGAGCATACGTGACCGGTATCGGAGGCATGTACGAGATGGACTGCGGAGATCTGTCCGGATGGGTCTATGTGGTCAACGGCACGCAGCCGTCCAAGGGCTGCGGGACCTATATCTGTGAACCCGGAGACCGGATCCATTGGGTCTATTCCCTGGAACTCGGCCGTGATGTCAAAGAGGGATCCTACGACTGGAATCCGAACCCTTAACCAATTGGAGGTCTTTATGAGCGATAACGAAATGCTTGTCCTGTTGACGGATATCCGAGATGCTCTGCACGCCCTGGTCGGCTCCGTTGCCACCACGGCTGCGGCCCTGCATGCTCTGGAGGTGCGGCTGGACCAGATCCAGACCAGCACGGATGATTCCGCGAAAAACATTGCCGCGCTTTCCGTATCCGCAGAACTTGGCTTTCAGAACATCAGCCAGCAGATGGAATCCGTTTCCTCGCTTATGTCCGCGGACATAGTCCCCGCACTTTCCTCTCTGGCCAACATTGACGATATTACAGAAGCCGTTGACAATGTAAACGACTCCCTGCACGAACTCATGGATTCCATGTGAGGTGTTTATTGTGACGTTTTCTACTCTTGTCGCCGACTACGGCCCGGGTGCCGCAGCCGGTCTGCTGCTCAGTATCCTTCCCTTCGTGCTCGGCCTTCGCTCCCGCCAGAGGATACTTGCCATACTCTCTGTGCTCATCTGCATTGCCCTGGGGATCTTCGGCGCCTTTCTGGGCGCGCTCATCGGCACAATCGTCCTGACGGTCATCATCAATTTCCGCGGGAAGATCCTGCGCGACAGCGAACGCAGGGTCACCGTGCAGCGCCTTGCCGAAACCGTGGAAGCCAATCGGAAAGCACGGAACAACGACCCGGACAATCTATTGCGCAAATCCGAGCAGATCCTGTTCATCACTGCGAAAAATTCTACGGCGGCTCCGTTTGCCACGATGCTCTACGAACGCCTGACCGCCCAGGGATACAAGGTCTATACCGACAATTTCTACCTGAGCGAAGACGTACGGACACTGGGCGTAGACACAGCTCTGGACAGAGCAACCGATGTCCTGGCCATCCTGACCCCGGACAGTCTTGCCTCCGTAAAGAAGCTGGACTCCAAGGGAGACGCCAATCTGCAGGGCGAACTCATCTACGCCATTGCCCAGGAGAAAAACATCATCCTGGTCAATATGCCCGGCTTTGAATGGCCGGACACCCTTCCTCCTGAACTCAGTTCCCTCCCGTATATGAACGGCGTTCTGGCCAACACAACGCATATGGATGCGGTACTGAACAGGATCAAGGACTGCCTTCGCAAAACCCGGCCCGACCAGGATACGGACACCCCGGCAGAGACTGCAGAACAGCCGGCACAGTCCCCGGCCTGAACTCTACTGTCCTGTTGAACGCAACAGCGGACGGCTTCCCGCCGTCCGCTGTCTTCTATTTCTTTTTGCTTTTCAATGCAACGGCGTCCCTTCCGGAATCGCATCGTCCACAAAAATGACCTTGCACCCGCATGCGCCGTTGGTGGCAGCCAGGAGCATACCTTCACTCGTCACGTTGCAGATCCGGTTCGGCTGCAGATTGGCCACGACCAGGATCTTTTTCCCGACCAGCTGTTCAGGCGTGTAGGTATCCTTGATGCTGGACATGATCACCCGGTTTTTCAATCCGTCAAACAGTGTGAGTTTCAGGCAGGCGCGGGATTTGCGCACGGTTTCCGCCTTCAGGATCTTGCAGACCCTAACGTCCAGCAGATTGAACTGGTCGATCGTGATTTCCGGCTTAACCGGCGCAACGGGATCGGGTTCACTTGTTTCCTGCGGCTCTTCCACCGGGCAGGAGGACTCTTCCGGGGGCATATCCGCCTCCCGTTCCGCATCCGTCTGAGGGTATGAGAAATCCAGAAGCCCGACATACTTGGCCGGATCGATGGCGTACAGGAACAGGTACAGTCTGGGTCCCCTCTCCTTGTCGATGAGCAGCCGGTAGACGGTCTGGAAGAACTCCGCCTGCTCCGTCTTGAGGACTTTCGGGTCCGCGTCTTCTCCAAATACGGTTTTCGGAATGGCATACAGTTCCGTATTCAGTGCGTCCAGATCGTAACCGCCGCGGGCAATCAGCGCATGGAGAAGTTCGACCTCCTTCCTTTGTGCTTCGTTCAGCGACTCAAAGACGGCCCAGTTGCGCGTTGTCCGCAGCCGGTTGACCTGATCCGGCGCACAGACTTCCAGCCAGTATTTGGCCCTTTCCAGACGGTCCGCGAACTGCTCGTGCTTGTAAGGCTGGCCGATTTTCTCAAACACGGTCTCAAGCATCGGGACATTAAAGTCTACGATCGAGCCAAGCTGAACCAGCAGAGACATCGGGACGGTCTCGACATAGCGGCCCTCGATCTCGCAATTGTACATGATGGCCTTGATCGCGTCATTGGCCGCGCCGGTCCGGCAATCGGTCAGCATTTTATCATATTCGAAGTACTGGCGCAGGATCCCGTCATCGAAGCAGAAATCAAACGCTTTGGTCGGATCCGTTTTGGAATACAGCCAGAGGATCATTTCCGGCTGGTACAGTTTCAGCAGTGTGTCCGGCGTCATATTCAGTCCGGATGAACCGGACATCTTTCCGGTCAGCCCTTTGATCCCGATAAACTCATACCCCTGGAAGAGCGGCGGTTCGTATCCGAAGATCTGCTTGGAAATCACCTTGGAGGTCTGGTAGGAGCCCGTAGGAGAGGCATGATCCTTGCCTCCGGGCTCAAAATCCACACCCTCGTAGAGCCAGCGCATCGGCCAGTCGATCTTCCAGGCCAGCTTGCAGTTGAAATCCTTGGTGAAGTCCCAGTCTCCGCTGTGCCCGCACTCGCACGTATACTTGGCTTTCGTGCAATCGTCGCTGATCCAGGTGATCGTAGTCGAATCCTTATGGCAGCAGGGGCAGTAGATGGCGACCGGATAATAGCGGTCCCGCTCTCCCTCCTCGGCATCCTGCGTCCGGAACGAATCCAGAATGTCAAATATCTCTTTTCTCTTTTCCAGGGCCTGGATCAGATACTTGGCATATTTCCCGGAACGGTTCATATCCGCCTGATAGCGGTAGTCCATCTTGATCCCGAACCGGCGGATGGCCGCTTCAAACTCGTTCTCAAAATACTTGGCGTAGTTGGGAGCCGGATCGTTAGGGATCGGATTCCGCACGTCCACGTAAGGGCGGCCGATGTTTTCGTCCATGTCCTCGTTGCCGGGCAGAGCCTTGACATTGGCCGGAACGTGTCTGAACCGGTCAAACTCGTCCCAGGAAAAGAGCAGTCTGGCCTTCTTTCCTTTTTTCTCCAGGGCTTTCACGACAAACAGACTGGTGGCCACATCTCTGAAGTTGCCGATGTGGATGGATCCGGACGGGCTGATCCCCGCTGCGCAAACATATTCTTCCTTGTCCGGATTGCGGGCTATGATGCGTTCCGCGATTTCTTCAGACCAATGCATAGTTAAAACCTCGTTCTGTTACCAAACTATAGACCTATTATACCACAAATCCGCCTTTTGAAAACAAAAAAATCGAATCCGTTTTCACAAGGCTTGCACACGGGACCGATTGCTGTGGTATAATGGGTGCAGAATCTATTAATCGGAGGCTTCCTATGGGAAAGAAACGTTTAGTGACCCGCAGCGACTTTGACGGGCTGGTGTGCGCGATGATCCTTCGCGAACTGGACATTATCGAAGACATCAAGTTTGTTCATCCCAAAGACGTCCAGGACGGGAAAGTGGAACTGAGCGAGAACGACATCACGACCAATCTTCCGTTCGATGCACGTGTCGGGCTTGCGTTCGACCACCACGAATCCGAGATCGACCGCCTGCATGCCGAGCAGACCGACGGCAAACTGATCATTGACCCCAACGCCCGCAGTGCCGCCCGCGTGGTCTATAACTATTACGGGGGAAAGAAGAAGCTTCCCCTCATCACCGATGAGATGATGGAAGCCGTAGACAAGGGAGACAGTGCGGATTTTACGATGGACGACATCCTGAATCCAAAGGGCTGGGTGCTTTTGCACTATCTGATGGATCCCCGCACCGGACTGGGCCGTTTCCGTGAATTCCGGATCTCCAACTATGATTTGATGATGGAACTTATCGGCTACTGCATGAACCACAGCATTGATGAAATTCTGGAGCTGCCGGACGTCAAGGAACGTGTGGAACTGTATTTCGACCAGGCCGAACAGTTTAAGGAACAGCTGAAACGCATCGCCAAGGTCTACGGCAAAGTGGTTGTGCTCGATCTCAGAGACGAAGAGATCATTCACGCAGGCAACCGTTTCATGATCTATGCGTTGTATCCGGAGACCCAGATCTCGGTTCATGTGGCGTGGGGTTTCCGCAAGCAGAACACGGCCGTGATGATCGGCAAATCGATCGTCAACCGCGGTTCATCCGCCGATATCGGAAGCCTGTGCCTGCGCTATGGCGGCGGCGGACACCGGAACGCCGGCACCTGCCAGCTAGAGAATGACCAGGTAGACGCTCTGCTTCCAGAGATCATCAAGGCGCTTAACGTTTGACCCCGTCAAGCACTCAAAGAGGCATCCTGTCCGATCGGATAGAATGCCTCTTTTCTGTATTTTGTGTTTCTGCTCTCAGTTGCATTCGGCAACAAGCGGGCCGGCCAGCTCTTTCAGATAGAAGAGTTTGCCGGGCATAGTCGGGATAAACGTGGAGGTAATGTGCCTATCCGGGCCGTAATGGAGCGTGGTCAGAAAACTCATTCCCTGCCAGCCCATACCCCTTCCGAGCGCCCCGTCACATCCGCCTATGATATAGTCCGCCTGCAAAAAAAGCCCCGGGCCTATGGTGTTGGCGTAACAAGGAACGAGCGTCGTACGAGATTTGAAACTCGTGATCGCGTTCTGCTCGATCGTCAGAGGATGCAGTTTTGCCCCGCGGCGGTATGGTGCCTGTTTCCATTCCTCCTCGGTCTTGTAGTCTTTGGCAAAATGCGGTTCCCAGAACGCGATGTGGCACATTCTGCCGATGCCGAACACCAGCACAAGTCTTGCGCCTTCCGCTTTCAAGGCTGCGATCTTTTCCGGATACGTGGGAAGATTGTCATACGTTGCGAAGTTCCGCTGGGATTCCGGAACGGTCTTTTTAATCTTGCTGAAAAAAGCCTGCTTCATACTGAACTCAAAGGACGCCGGATTGGTCGGGTCCAGAGTTCTCCCGTTTTCGTCCGCCCACTCGTCCATGTTGAATGTCGTGACGTGGCTGCAGTCGGTTTTCCATTCATTCAGGAAATAGGCCGCCCATCTGTACATACCCATAGGTCCGACGGGCAGGATCAGGGCCAGTTTACGATGCTCTTCACGGGCTTTCCGGATCTGCAGGGCGATCTCATGTCCCATATATGTGTCAAAATCCGCGACCGTCTCACAGGCGACCGGCTTGAAATTGCGGTGCCAGAACGCCTCTCTCCGCACACCCTTGTCACAGCAGGCGTCGATGCGCGCCATATCCCAGCCTTCCGGGAAGAACCCTTCCAGAAGAGACCCTTTGACCGTGCTCAAAAAATCCATGTTCCTACCTCCTTGTATTTACGGTAGCATCCGGTACGGGACCAGGCGCTGCGCCGCCAAAAGTTGATTGAAGCCTTCCGCATACTTGACCCCGCACTGGATTCCCCGGTCCGCAGCCTTGATGGTCTCGTTGTGGATCACATCGATACGGTCATGGTCACGGAGCCAGTCGATCTGGCTCTTGTGGCAGGCCAGCATCTCCATTTTCAGGTCCATTTCCTCCGTGATGTCCACGTATTCCTTATACACGGCATTCACGGCATAACTGGTCTCGGCAAAATAAATCGGCGTAACCTTGGTCGCTCCGCCCAGTTCCGGATGGAAGTGAGGGCAGGAAGCCGAAAACGAAGCGTTGAACACCAAGCGGTAGACCTCGGTATGGTCCGAGCAGTAATCCGCCGGATCGTGCGTAATGATCATATCCGGGCGGACATAGCGGATGATGCGTATGACTTTTTTGACCTGTTCAAAGTCCGACCCGTTCAGGGTCAGGTCCCCGATATCTCCGTTGATGACTTCAAACCCGGCCAGTTTGCCGGCGTTTTCCGCCTCGCGGGTCCGGATCTCCCTCAGCTCATCCGGCGGAATCACCTCATGCCCCATGTTCCCGTTGGCCAGATGGCAGGCAAACACGTCGTCTCCGCGCTTTCGGCATTTGATCAACGTCCCAGCGCAGGTCAGCTCCATATCATCCGGATGACACAGTATGGACAATACTCTCATATCTACCTCCTTATCTTGCGGCTATCATTTTTCGATCCGGCCC
>JAFYHA010000019.1 GCA_017539425.1 Clostridia bacterium | reverse complement strand
TCACCGCAGTTTTCAGGCCTCCGCTCTCCCGTCCCAGGATATACACCCAGGCTCCGCCGGTCTGGGGAATGATACCGCAGACCATTCCGCCGGTCAATGGCATCAATCCGTTGACCAGATTCCGGAGCGCCAGAGTATCCGAAAAGGGAAGCTGTACGAACAGATTTTCATTCGGATCCTGTACGGTTCTTTCCGAAAAGCTTCGGATGCGGTCTGATACATAAGCTTTCTTGAGCTCGGTAAACTCTTCCTTAAGAGACTGCTGGGACTGAGCATATTTCTGAAGTCCCTCGTAAAGCGCGTCTGCGGGAGCGGACAGAAATCTGGAAATGGCCGCATCCTGATCCACGCGCAATCCGAACTCTCGAAGGGCAGCCGTTCCACAGACGACCGTCAGACGGATCCCGCCCCGGTTCTTTGCGACTCCCAGAATCTTGATCATTCCGATCTCACCGGTCCGCTTGACGTGCGGAGCGCAGCAGGCGCACATGTCCACTCCCTCGATCGTTACGATCCTTACATTCTCTTTCAGGTCCAGCTTGCTGCGATAGGACAGACCGGCCAGTGTTTCCGGATCCGGATAGACGGCTGTGACCGGGACGTTGGAAACGACGACCGCATTGGCCTTCATTTCCAGTTCCTTGATCTGTTCCTCGGTCAGCACCTTGTCAAAATCCACCGTTTCAAATTGATCTGTCAGGTGAAATCCGACATTGGAACAGCCGAACAACCTGTGCGCAATCCCGGACAGGATATGTTCGCCGGAGTGGTTCTGCATCCGGTTCATC
The DNA here is from genome assembly GCA_017539425.1 of Clostridia bacterium. Classification (GTDB taxonomy): domain Bacteria; phylum Bacillota; class Clostridia; order Oscillospirales; family CAG-272; genus RUG14240. Next base: position 25,368 of record JAFYHA010000019.1, on the reverse strand, counting down.
CGGATTTCCGGATCCAGCCTTCCGCAAACCAGCGCCCCCACGTTCAGGGGCTTGGGAATCATGTGCTCGATCCTTCCTCCCGTTTCCTTCACATCGATGACCGGAATGTCTTCCAACGTACCGACGTCGGCAGACTGGCCTCCTCCTTCCGGGAAGAACGCGGTCCGGTCCAGGACGACCGCGTAAAGCCCGTCTCCCATATCCCGGCATTCTGTCACCGTCCCGTAAAACGTGAACAGGTGGCTGTCTATGTCGAACAGTCTGTAAGTCCTTACTTGCTGCATATGATCTCTTCTTTCAATAGGCTCATCTCTTTTTCCGTATAGACCGGTATTCCGGCCTTCTTGAGGCGCTCCGCCGCCAGACCGTCTCCATTTACAAGACTGCCGGAAAACGTTCCGTCATAGATCCCTCCGGATCCGCAGGACGGGCTTCTGGATTTGAGCAAAGCCACCACACATCCGCTATCCAGTGCCAGACGAACCGCCCGTTCCGCACCTTTTTCGAATGCGGAAGTGACATCCTGTCCCTCACGGTTGAACACGTTTCCTTCCTTTGTCCGTTCCGCCGGAATCCGGGGAACGGGAAGACCCCCAAGACATTCCGGACAGACCGGAATGAGCTCCACGTCCGGTTTTGTCAAAAGTTCGTTCACCTCGGGGTATTCTTTCACTTGTCCGTCATACCGGACAGGATGTCCGAGCAGACAGGCAGAAACCAGTATCCTCATTTTTCCCTCACCTATCACGTCATACAATTCAGTATACTTCAAATGTGAATTCCGTGTCAAGATTGCATTCTTGACAGCCATCCGCTGATATTTTATAATGAAACGGAAGAAGCCGTATGCCCGTCATACCTCAACCCGGGAGGAACTAAGATGAGGATCCTGATCGTATACCAAAGCCACACCGGCACAGTCCGGACCTGTGTGGAACAACTCTCCAGAGAACTGAGTAGGCTGGACGTGGATCTCTGTGACCTCGACGAACGTGTCCTGCTTCCTGCGGATTACGATGCCGTGATCCTGGGCGGATACATCCATGCGGACCGGCTGCCCAAAGAAATGACCAGGTATATAAAGGCTTTTTCCGAGGATATGCTGAAACGTCCTCTGGGTCTGTTCCTGTGCTGCGGGTATCTGGACAACTATGAGGACTATGTCCGCAAGAATTTCCCGGCCGAACTGGTCGATCACGCGTTCCTGACCATTCCGTTCGGCGGGGAACTCAAGCCTGAAAAAGCCAGGGGGATGGACCGTCTTCTGCTCAGGATCATACGTTCCACCATCCAGAACGCCGCGGATCATAATGAACACGAATATACCCGGGTCATGCCCGAGATCCTCCCCGAAAACATCAACCGGATGGCCTCTATGCTCAAGGGCGCTCTGCAAAGTATCGGAAGGGGCTGAACAGCCCCTTCCGTTCTGTTTTTTCTTTTGCCAAAACCGAAAAATCTATTGACAACGCATATTTCTTATGCTACAACCCGAGTTTGAAAGAAAAATGGGCGTTTTTGCGGTTCCAAAGGGCAGAAAAACCCTTACGCTAATTGGAGTTTGTTATGGTATAAGGCTTTTTCAGAAGGTTGACATTATGGAGCACATTATGTACTACATTGACATTTTGATATTTCCTTTCAAAGCCAGACACTTTTGCGCAATGTGTCTGGAATAATGGCTACAAGGACACTTTGATCGGTTTTGGCACTTGACATCATCAGTTAACCCTTTATAATAAAATTTGATAATCCAGCGGCGCACACTCGTGACTTCGTGTGAGGTTTCACTGCGTTGTAATAAGCACGCCATATTGCAATAATACCATTTCATATTACTTTGGTAGCTGAGAACAAGGAGGACATCTGATTATGAAAATAATCGCAGTTGTTTTTGCTTCGGTGTTAATGTTGCTTTCGTTAGTTTTTTCAGTTTTTGCAGAAGAAATGGATTGTCGGAATATCTCAGAAGAAGAGAGAAGACTAGTCGATGCGGCGAATACAAACACGTTAATTCGGATTTACAACGGATCCTTTTTTCACGGTTTCGCTGCTCACGACGGGATTGAAGATTTGACAAGTTCAAAATATGTTTTGGAAGAAATCATTGTTTCGTATCGTCCGAATGATTTTGGTTCTGTTGACTGTTACCGGGTTAACCAGTCTACAGCCGAAAAGGTGAATGGATTGGATAGTGCTGCTTCGGTTTTTGCGCAATATACAAGTGAGCGCATGATAGATAAACTGGAGAAAAAAACAAAGGCTCCCATTCGAAGTATCATCTGCTTGTGCGGCGAGACATCGCATGACGGAATCTTTCTTTACTACAGGACAGACAGTCAGGATTATGTTCTCTACAAAGAGTATGCTTCAAGTGATAAGGTGTATTTTTTTGAGGCCGGTGACTTCTATGAGATTGCAAAAAAGTATTACGAGGAAAAGCAACGCGTACTCTATGACCCAAGCGGCGAGATTCGTAAAGGAGCAGGTTTGCAATTGGAGGACGTTGTCGATCTGAAAAAATACGAACTGCCCACGAATCATGTCTGGCAGATTGTGTTAACTAGCAGTATGATGGGAGCAGCAATTATTCTTTCGATCGTTTTGCTGATGCGGGTGAAAAAGTCCAGACACAAATCGCAGATGACGCCAACGTGAACCGAAGAACGTATTCTTGTGTCGGTGTGTGAACTCCCTATATGATTATAAAAAAATACCCTCGCACGCCTATTTTATATTCTCTAAGACATAAAAAAAGAAGGCTTCACGCCTTACTCGTCATCCTAGGAAAGAATATTTATGTCAAACTAGGGTCTGTTCCTGTTCTGCGGGTATCTGGACAACTATGAGGACTATGTCCGAAAGGATTTCCCGGCCGAACTGGTCGATCACGCGTTCCTGAACATTTCGCTTCGGCGGGGAACTCAAGCCTGAAAAAGCCAGGGGGATGGACCGTCTTCTGCTCAGGATCATACGTTCCACCATCCAGAACGCCGCGGATCACAATGAACACGAATATACCCGGGTCATGCCCGAGGTCCTCCCCGAAAACATCAGCCGGATGGCCTCTATGCTCAAGGGCGCTCTGCAAAGTATCGGACGGGGCTGAACAGCCCCGTCCGTTCCGTTTTTTCTTTTGCCAAAACCGAAAAATCTATTGACAACGCATATTTCTTATGCTACAATACTGAACTGTTGACTGACCCATTAGCTCAGATGGTAGAGCACATGACTTTTAATCATGGTGTCCGGAGTTCGAGTCTCCGATGGGTCATGGAATATGACAAAGCCCGCCTGCTTTTTTTGCTGGCGGGCTTTGTCTGTTTTTGCCGTCGGGCGTCTCACCCGTCCGTAATTGTGAACGTCACGGAGACACCGCTCTTTCCCAGGGCGGCCTTCAAAGCGGCCGTTTCTTTGACTTTTCCGATGCGGGTATAGGAATAGGACGTACCAAAACTCTCGTAAAAAACCACGATGCAGTTGTTTCCGTACAGCATGATGTCTCCCGCTTCGATCCTTCCGGGTCTTTCGGCCTTGGCCGGAAGCGTTTCCTCCAGATAGGCATATTTTTCGTTTCCGTTCAATTCGGACATTTGAAGTGTCCGGGGAAGCAGGCTGGCAAAAGACTGCGCCGCTTCCGTTTCGGCCAGTTCGGCAAAAAAAGTTTGTCCGGAAATCGTAAGAGTCATGATCGTGTCTCCGTTCCCGCCGGTCGTATCCGGCAGATCCAGTCCTTCGATCCAGTTTTGGATCGACTCTTTGGAGGTTCCCGCCGCAAACCGGGACCCTTTGATCCAGGTTGCATCCGGGGCCAGTGCGTGCAGGTTCGTATCGCTTGACCCAATGCCGCTGGATGCTGACGTACAGAACGGGACCACGGTCACACCGGCCAGTTCCACTCCTTCCAGAAATGTGCTGATGATCCTGGGCGCCTGCCCGTGCCAGATCGGATACGCGATCATGACCACACGGTAGGAAGACGTATCGGGAAGCGCGCCCGCGATCGCGGGACGGACGTACGGATCGTTCTGCTCACGGTCGGCACGGCAATCCGTATAGTAGCGGATATCTTCTTCGGTATAGGGTATTTCGGGCCGGATCTCGTAAAGATCAGCACCTATGATCTCTGCGGCGTATTCCGCAAGCGGTTTGGTATTTCCGGTCACCGAAAAATAGGCGACCAGGGTCTGGTTCCCGGTTGTTTCCGTTGTTTCCCGGCCTTGCGTTTCCTCCCGGACTGACGATTCATCCGAAGACGAACCGTCCTTTTCGGGCTGAGCACTTCTTGTTTCCGCATCTGCGATACCGGATTGCGTATCCGGGCTTTTCCCCGGATTCTCCATACCGCAGGAAACCAGCAGAACCGCTGCAAGCAGTAAGATCCAGATTCTTTTCATGATTACTTATCTCCTTCCGTATTTCGGTCTTCGGGTTTGTCCTCTCCGGAATCGCAATCAGAAGGCTCAAACATCGGAAGATACAGCTTTCGGCAGAGAACCAGGCAGATACATCCGGTCAGAAGACCCGTCACGATGGCGGACAGGACCAGATAGGGAAGATAGTACCAGATCTCCGGGGATCCGGTCAGGACTCGGGCCGCCAGGATCTGCCCCAGATTGTGGAACAGGGCTCCGAACATGCTGATTACAGGGATCATGCGTTTCTGAAGAAGAATGGACAGGAGCCACATGATCCCGAAGCAGAGCAGTCCTCCGCAAAGGCTGTAGATCAGGGATACAGCCTGCCCGGCAAGCAGTGCTCCCAACAGGACTTTCAGGCCTAACACGATCACTCCGTCCAGCGGTTTGTACCGGATCAGGAGGAACAGTATGACCAGGTTGGAAAGGCCGAGTTTGATTCCGGGGATCGGGACCGGAACGGGAACGGCCGATTCGATGATGTACATGATCAGCGCCAGCGCGGCACAGATCCCCAGGCGGGTCAGCCGCCGGATGTTCGGACGCGCGCGCATCAGTATGTCACCCCGTCTTCCTCAGGTTCCGCACCGCAGACCCGGATCACCAGGTGATGGGGAAGACATACGATCGGGATCCCGTCTCCCGTCCGTTTGCCCATATGGGTGCAGGTCCTGTTCGGACAGTCCGCGTCCTGCATCCGGATATAACCCGGGCCTGCTTCGACCAGGTTGTAGCCGTACGGGGTCTCGATCCGGATCGTCCGGGTTTCTTCTGTTCCGGACAGGTCCAGGGTCCGTACGATCTCTCCGTCCACGTAGATCTCCGCTTTCAGGGCGGTATGGGCAGAGGGCCGGATCAGGATGAAGAGCAGGGAACAAAGACCCGCGGCGATCAGTATGCCGATCAGAAGGATCGGAAGGACCGTGCGTCTCATGGCAAGGTCTCCACAGGACCGTCCGCCGATACGGTGCGGTCTTGTCCAGAACCGGAAATGAGCAGGATCCCGTAATCCGGATAGAATTCCATCAGATCCTTGGCGCCGTCTTCGCCCAACACAAAACAGGCTGTGGAGAGGGCATCGCAGAGAAGGCCGTCCGGGCCGGTCACCGTTACGGAGGCAAGACCGGATTGCGCAGGGCAGCCCGTTTTCGGATCCAGGATGTGGTGATAGCGGACACCGTCCACCTCGAAATATCTTTGATAGCTGCCCGAAGTGGCCACGCTGGCCTCTCCGATACGGAATCTTGTCAGGGAGGTTTCCGGGTGGTCCGGATCGGCCACGCCGATCCGCCAGCGGTCTCCGTCAGTCCTGAGCCCTACCGTCTGGATACTGCCGCCCAGGTTCAGGATCCCGGTACAGTTCCGGTCCTTCATCAGGTCACGAAGGGCCTCACACAGATACCCTTTGGCCACGGCTCCCAGATGAATTTTCAGTCCGGCCTTTCGGTACCGGACCGAGCGGTCTTCCTCGTTCAGTTCTATATCCCGGAAAGAGGGCCTGCCGTTTTGCATCATTTCGTCTACGGATGGAATCTCGCCTTCGTTGGTTTCCACATGCCACAGCTCGATCAGGTCCCCCAGCGCGATGTCCAGGGCACCTCCCGAGCGTTCGCAGACCGAAAGAGACCTTTCGATCACCATAAACAGTTCTTCGCTGACCTGTACCGGTCCTTCCTGGGCCGTCCGGTTCAGCCGGCTGAGTTCAGAGTCGGGATCCGAATAGGAAAAGATCCGTTCCAGTCTGGCTGTTTCGGCAAGCAACCGGGATACGGTTTCGTCCGCATCCGCACGGGTCGGTCCGGTCACCGTCAGGGAAAGTACAGTCCCGAATGCGGTCGAGTTTGAGGATACGGTAATGCCGCGCCCGGAGAGGGAACAGGCGCAAAGCGAGCCTACGCAGAGGATCCCCAGCACGAGAGCCATACAGCGGTTTAGGGTTGTGTGCATTCCGGGCCTCCTTTCAAAAAAGTGCTGGAACCCCAGCACTTTTCAGTCATAATGCTTTGCAAGCTTATCCCTGTCCACGATCCGGATGGACTTTCCGTTACGGAGGATCAGTCCGTCATCGGACAGTTGATCGATCGCGCGGTACAAGGACGCGCGTCCGATATCCAGCATCTTGCACAGTGTACTCATCGGAACGTTCAGGACGACTTCGTTTCCGTCCGCAATATCCAAAAGATACAGGGCCAACCGTCTTTCCGCGGTTCCGCCGGTCACGTTATGGATGTTTCCGTTGAGTTCACGCAGGCGTGCGGAGAGGAGCAGAATATAGTTGAAGGCTACGGCGTGGTCCTTCTGCAGGATGGTCTTCAGGCTGGTCTCGCTGATGAACAGCACCTGGCATTCACCTTTGGAGATCACCCGGTAGCCATAGGGCTCCTCGGAAAACAGATTGTCCAGCCCGAACACGTCTCCGGTCTCAATGGTGGACAGGACCACGTTACGGCTCTCGTCAGCGGAATAGATCAGGGCTTTCCCCTTCATCAGGATTCCGAGTTTCGGGGAGGGGGCTTTCGGAGAATAGATCAGCACACCGCCGCTATACGTATTCAATTCAGAGTCTTTGGACGAAAACAGATCTCTCAGGTTCTGCTTGTCAGCACCTTCGAACAGTCTGTGTTTGGTCACATCCAGTTGCTTAGTACGCATACGTTCCTCCGCAAATTGTATCAAACGATACAATTATACACGGCGACTATGGACTTGTCAATGCTATTTGCAAAAAATGTTTCCAGCCTTCACCGCAAGGATCGCTTTTCGCTTTTCTTTTCTTGTCATTCATTGTATAATGGTACCAAGCCTATGGTTCTTTTTTGGCGGAGTACGGGGACGGCCTCAGGCTGCCCCTTCGGTGGTTCCGCGGCCATATCCTTACATTCATCTCTCAGGAGGCGTATCATGTGCGAATTGGAAGGTATCTTTTCCGTACGATCCTTCGGTGCCGTTCCGGACGGCTCGTCCGATAACACCCAGGCTTTTCAGAAGGCCTTGGATGAAGCGGGAAAAACAGGCGGTATCGTATGGGCCGGGCCCGGAAAATACCGTTTTGAGGGTCATCTGCATATCCCCGTCGGGGTCACCCTGCAAGGCACATTCGGTTCGGTACCGGCCCACAACGGTCACCGGGATGCCGGTCTGCCCAAACCCGGAGATTTCGGCACCGTCCTGATGCCGACCGCGGATAAGGGAAATGAGGGCGGAGAGCCTTTCCTTACCTTATCGACCAACGCCACGGTCAAGGGTCTGCTGATCTGGTATCCGGATCAGACGGATGAATCCGACCCCTATCCCTATCCCTGGACGATCGCCATGCGGGGAAAGAACCCGGCCGTGATCGATACGGAACTGCTCAATCCCTATAATGCGATCGACGCGACCGGGAACGAGCGGCACATGATCAAAGGGGTATACGGTCAGCCGCTTAGAAGAGGGATCTTCATCAACGCCATCTACGATATCGGACGGGTCGAGGACGTGCATTTCAATCCCTGGTGGTCCATGAGCCCGGCCGTCAAGACCTTCATGGAACGGGAAGGACAGGCCTTCATCATCGGACGGACAGACTGGGAATATATGCTCAACTGCTTTTCCATATTCTACAAGGAAGGATTTGTCTTCGACGATTTCGGACAGGGCCCGGGCAACGCCGTCCTCACGCAGTGCGGACACGACATCGCCCCGGTCACGGTCCGGATCAAAAAACTGCAGCCCCATGCCGGCGTTTCCTTCAACAACTGCCAGTTCATGGGCGATTTCGTCGTAGAGGAGAGCAACAGAGGCCCGGTCAGGCTCAACGGATGCGGTTTCTGGGGCGTCGGACATGCCTCAGCGACCAACCCGGGAACGCAATCCAATCTCCACCTGAAAGGCACAGGGCACGTCATTCTGAACGGCTGCCATTTCACGGGATGGGATCAGAACCCGGATGCTAAGGACAGGCCCTCTCCGTCCATTGACATAGCCTGCCGTTCCGCCTCGATCACGGCATGTGATTTCATAGATGCCAAGCCCTGTCACATCCGGGTCCGTTCGTCCGTCGAGGATTGCGCGATCGTTTCCAACAAATTCTCCGGAGGTCCGAAGATTCTCGTAGAGGAAGGAGCCCGTGCCCAGATCGGATTCAATCTTTCCACCGGGCAGAGAGAACAGCCGAAATTCTCCATCCCGGGCTGAATCGCACAAAAAGCAGGATCTTCCCGTTTTTTGCATAACGGGATCGGGAAAGAAAGCGAACAGACGCGGTACCTTCACGAAAGCGCGGCAGAGAATTGACTTTCTACTATTGTAAAGATATAATAATATTGTTAAGGACGTGCCGGGAATCCTAGACCACGTCACAAGCAAAGGATAACATATGCTGACACAGGAAATCAAAACCGTTTTACATGAGTTTGCTCTGCAGGGTGAACCCTGCGGATGCGAGGAAATCAAGGTCGGGCACATCAACCGGACCTACAAGATCACGGTCCGGAACATGGACGGAAGCGAACAGGCCTATATCCTGCAATGGATCAACAGCACGGTCTTTCCCAAGACTCCGGAAGTGATGAGCAATATCGTCCGGGTCACCTCCCATATCAAGGAAAAGCTGAGAGAGGCCGGAAAGGACGAGCACACCGGTACTCTTACCGTGATCCCGCTCAGGACCGGGGAGTCCTACTATACGGACGAGGACAACAACAAATGGCGTATGTTCGAATTCATCCCGGACGCGATCACCTATATGGTCTGTGAGTCACCCGACATGTTCCGGTCGGTAGGGTATGCATTCGGCGAATTCCAGCGTCAGCTCGCGGACTTTGACGCCTCCACCCTGTATGAGACCATCGAGGATTTCCACAACACGCCGAAACGCTTTGACAACTTTGAAAAGGCCGTGGCCGCGGATGTCTGCGGACGTGCCGGGGAGGTCGCCTCCGAGATCCGGTTCATCAGGGAACGGAAGAACCGCTATTCGGTCATCACGGATGCGCTCGCATCCGGACGGATCCCTCTGCGCGTCACCCACAACGATACCAAGCTCAACAACGTCATGATCGACCCGAAGACCGGTCAGGCCGTCTGCGTGGTCGACCTGGATACCGTTATGCCGGGTTCCTCTCTGTACGATTTCGGGGATGCCATCCGGTTCGGCGCCTCTTCCGCTGACGAGGATGAAACCGATCTTTCCAAAGTGTTTGTCCGCACCGACCTCTACGAAGCCTTCACCGAAGGTTTCTGCGAAGCGCTCGAGGGCGCTCTTACGGACGAAGAGATCCGTATGTTCCCGGACGGGGCCTGGATGATGACCGTGGAGGTCGGGATGCGTTTCCTGACCGACTATCTTTCCGGAGACACCTATTTCCGGATCGGATACCCGAAGCACAATCTGGACCGCGCCCGCAACCAGCTGAAACTGGTCTCCGATATGGAGACCAAGGAGGCAGAGCTCCGCAGGATCACCGAATCCTTTATCCCGAAACCGTAAGTTCAGAAAAGGAGAATCTCATGTCTGTACTCGTTACCGGAGGAGCCGGCTTTATCGGTTCCCATACCGTGGTTGAAATGCTGAACGCCGGCATGGACGTTGTCATTGCGGACAACTATTCCAACAGCAAGCCCTGCGTCCTGGACCGCATCGAAAAGATCACCGGCCGCAGGCCGGCTTTCGAGTTCTGCGATCTGTGTGACAAGGAGGCCCTGGAACAGGTTTTCCAAAAGCATCCAGGCATCACCGGAAGCATCCATTTCGCGGGTCTCAAGGCGGTCGGGGAATCCGTCCAGATGCCCGTGGAATACTACCGCAACAACCTGACCAGCACGCTGAATCTGCTGACCGTCAGCGCCAAATACGGGGCCAAGCAGATGGTGTTCAGTTCTTCCGCCACCGTTTACGGGAAGCCCGAATCGGTACCGATCCGGGAAGATTTCCCCAGATCCTGCACCAATCCCTACGGGGAGACCAAACTCATCATCGAATACCTTCTGGCCGACGTGGTCCGGGCGGATCCCTCCTGGTCCGTCGTGGTCCTTCGGTATTTCAATCCGATCGGGGCGCACCCGAGCGGCTTGATCGGAGAAGACCCCAAAGGCATCCCCAACAATCTGCTGCCGTACGTGTCCAAAGTGGCCAACGGCAAACTGCCTGTCCTGCATGTGTTCGGAGACGACTATGCCACCCACGACGGCACGGGCGTCCGGGATTACATCCACGTGGTGGACCTGGCCGTCGCGCATCTCCATGCTCTCAACTATGCCGCAGGCCGGACCGGGATCGATTATGTAAACCTGGGCACCGGGATCGGCTACTCGGTGCTGGACATCGTGAAAGCCTATGAAAAAGCCACGGGCAAGAAGGTTCCTTACCAGATCGACCCGCGCAGGCCCGGAGACATCGACGAATGCTATGCCGATCCGTCCAAGGCTCTTCGCGTACTGGGCTGGAAAGCCCGGTACGGACTGATCGAGATGTGCCGGGACAGCGACCACTGGCAGTCCCTCAATCCGGACGGATATCCGGAGAAAGGGTAGGCAGACCATGATCACCATCTATCCATTCGGCATAGTCGGCGAAAGACAGGTACGGGCCTTCCGCCTGTCTGTCCCCGGAGGCTTTTGCGCCACGGTACTGGATTTCGGAGCCACTCTTCAGTCCCTGACCGTTCCCGGCCGCAAGGGTTCCGTCGACGTGGTCTGCGGTTATGACGACATCGAGGGATACCTGCACGCAGGAGGCTATCAGGGTGCGACCGTCGGACGCTTTGCCAACCGCATCGCAGGAGCCCGGTTCGACCTGAACGGAAAGACCTACAGTCTCTATGCAAACGACGGACGCAATCACCTTCACGGAGGCAAGACCGGCTTTTCGCACCGGTTCTGGACCGCCGAACCCGAAGACGGGCCGGAGCCCGCGCTCAGGCTGACATTGCACAGTCCGGACGGGGAAGAAGGCTATCCCGGGAATCTGGACGTGGAAGTTGTCTACAGACTGACCAAAGAATGCGGGCTCTCCCTGTCCTACCGGGCCCGGACGGACGGGGACACCTATCTCAACCTGACCAACCATTCCTATTTCAACCTATGCGGATTCGCCTCGGGCAGCGTGCTGGAACATACGCTCTGGGCGGACGCGGACCGGTACTGCGTTCCGGACGGGGAACTGATCCCTACGGGTGAGCTGCGTCCGGTGGATCATACGCCGTTCGATTTCCGGACGGCCAAAACCCTGGGCCGGGACTTTGCCCTGACCGGGGGCGGATACGACCACTGTCTGGTCTTTTCGGACAAGCCGTCCGGCTTCTGCAAGCGGCTCGAGCTCCGTGCTCCGTCGGGCGGCATAACCATGTCCGTCTTCACGGACCAACCCGCTGTCCAGCTGTATTCCGCCAATTTCATGAACGATCCCATTCCGTTCAAGGGAGGGTATCCTCAGCAGTTCCAGCACGCGGTCGCGCTGGAGACCCAGCATATGCCGGACAGCATGCACCATCCCGGCTTTTCAGACTGCCTGCTGAAAGCCGGTGAGGTGTTCCTCTCCACAACCGAATACCGGTTTTTCATTTTCTGACGAAAGGCAAAACACAAAATGTCCATTCAACTCAATCTGAAATCCGTTGCCCCGTTCATAAGGGAGCATGAAATCGACCAGATGCAGTCCCAGGTCTCCAGGGCCCATGATCTGCTCGTCACCGGGACCGGTGCCGGAAGCGCTTTCCTGGGCTGGAGAACCCTCCCCGATGACTACGACCGGGCCGAGTTTGACCGGATCCTCGCCGCGGCATCCCGCATACAGAAGACCTGTGACATCCTGATCGTCATCGGCATCGGAGGGTCCTATCTCGGTGCCCGCGCGGTCATCGATTTCCTCCGTTCGCCGCTTTACAACAACCTGAAGAAGGATACACCCGACATCTACTATGCCGGCAACTGCATCAGTTCGGCCTCCCTGACCGACCTGCTGTCCATCTGCGAAGGCAGGGACGTCTGCCTCAACGTGATCTCCAAGTCCGGGACCACGACGGAACCCGCCGTCGCGTTCCGCATTTTCCGCAATTATCTGGAAAAGAAATACGGAAAGGAAGAGGCCGCGTCCCGAATCTATGTGACCACAGACCGCAAACGGGGCACATTGAAACAGTTTTCGGACAAAGCCGGATATGAGACATTTGTCGTTCCCGATGATGTCGGCGGCCGTTTCTCCGTCCTGAGTGCGGTCGGACTGCTGCCCATCGCCGTATCCGGGATCGACATCCGCGGGCTGATGGAAGGCGCCGCGGATGCGGCCAAGGCATACGCGTCGGACGACCTTCGCAGGAATGACGCCTACCGCTATGCCGCGGTCCGCAACATTCTCTACCGCAAAGGCAAGACCACGGAGATTCTGGTCAATTACGAGCCCTATGCCACGATGCTTTCCGAATGGTGGAAACAGCTGTTCGGGGAAAGCGAAGGAAAAGACGGGAAGGGCATCTTCCCGGCCAGCGTTACCTTCACGACCGACCTGCATTCCATGGGCCAGTTCATTCAGGACGGTTCCCGGAATCTCTTTGAGACCGTCATCTGCATCCGCCGCCCCGGAACCGCAGCCTACCGGATCCCGGCCGATCCCATGAACGTGGACGGTCTGTCCTTCTTAGACGGAAAGGATCTGGATGAGGTCCGTGACACCGCCATGCAGGGAACCCGTCTGGCCCATACCGACGGGGGCGTGCCCAACATCCTCATCGAGATGTCCGGACGCGACGCGCACGCGCTCGGCGAACTTCTGTACTTCTTCGAAATCGCCGTCGCTATCTCCGGTTACCTCCTGGGCGTCAACCCCTTTGACCAGCCGGGAGTCGAGGCCTACAAGAACAATATGTACGCCCTGCTCGGAAAGCCCGGATATGAAGACCGGAAAAAAGCGCTGGAAGCCCGTCTGGATTAACCGTATTTGTTGAGTTTGAACAAAACGGTGTCCTGATTCTTGTCTATCCATACGAATTCAAGAGGGCTGCCTCCTTTGAATTGATTTTTATAAAAGAAACTATTATAATAAAAACAGACGGTCATCCTGCATGTCCGCCTGAAATCTGGAAGGATGGTAAAACCATGTTAAAACTCATTATCGGTCTGAAAGGATCCGGCAAAACCAAGAATCTGATCGCCCAGGTCAACGAGGCCCTGGCCAGAACTGCCGGAAACGTAGTCGTGATTGAGCAGGGTGAAAAACTCAGATACGATGTGAAATACACCGCCCGTCTGATCAACACCGTGGAATACGGCGTAGCGACCGGAGAAACCTTTTACGGACTGGTCGCGGGCATCGTGGCTTCAAACAGCGACGTCACCGATATTTTTGTAGACGGATCCATCCGCATCTGCGGATCCCTGGAATCTCTGGAAGCCGTTCTGCCGGCTCTGGATAAGCTTGCCGCGGCCAATGACGTCAATCTCGTGATGACCTGCTCGGTTGCCGCGGATTCCGCCAGCGAAACCGTTAAGAAATATATCTAAATTGAAATGATTGAAAGGTCCGGGGATACCTGGGCCTTTTTCTAAGGAGTCAACTATGCGATTTGTTTCTTCACTGGAAGGTACGCCCGTGGATCTGGCCCCGTGGGGCTATCTCTACAGGAGCGATCTGAAGATCCAGTCCGTTCCCGAAGCTTATTTTATTCCTCGCCGCCTGAAACGGGTCGACGAAGTCTACCGTACGGCCTATGCCGCTCTGGGTCCCGATCAGGTCAAGAGTCCGTTCTACAAGCAGGACGACATTGCCAATCCGCTTCTTCCCAAGCCGGAGGGTAAACTCCTCACCGGCATGCTGTGGGAAGGGGGGCTTACGGACATCGTCCTGACCCTGCGCTGGCCGGAAAGGGGAAAGATCCCAGGCGCACAGGATATCGAGGCCCGCATTTTCCCAACGGCCTGGGGCTGGTTCGGAGTGACCTCCGACCGCATCCTGATCGGGCCCGAGATCTCGGAGAACGGACGGGTCTGGACCTACCGTTCCGATCCCGACTGGAAGATGGACTGGGCCTACAGCATGCAGGTCAAGGCCGCCACCGAACTGGTCGCCGTATTTGCCAGGAAGTCCTGTGCTGTCCCCGAGATGAAGATCACGAGCCCGGCTCTCGGAAACTGGGCTATGATGGATGTCACCATCGAATGGGGCTTCGATCCGGACCACCCGTATGAATTTACGGGGGAACTGGACACCCACGTGGCCGTCATCAGCCGCCCGAAATACAATCCCCAGAAGAAGACCGCCCGTCTGCACTGCCTGTATTCACCGGTCAGCCGGTACGGGAACGACAGCCGTCTGACCGTCATCATTGACAGGGAACAGGGTCTGGGCGCGACCGTCCTGCTCAGGGAACTGGTGAACGGTCCGGTCCTGGCGCCGAAAGCCGGCCTGTTCATCAAGAAGTCCGACTGCGTCTTCACGGCGGCCAAGTATCTCCAGTATTGCAAGAAAAACGGTCTCAAGTCCTACCGTGAACGGATCGCGGAGCATCCGGAAGCGGATTCTTTCGAAGAGATTTTCCGCCATACCCGTTTGTGGCGCTGTCCCCCGGACACGGTCCTGCAGCCTTTCCCGGACGCACCGGATCCCGGTGCGGATTTCAGCGTTCCGGATCCGTACTGGCAGGCTATGTACCGCCATGCGGACAATCAGCTCCGCGGCCGTCATATGTGGGGTATGCTCACCAGCGAGGTTGCCCGTCCGGCCCTGGCCATGGAAATGACAGGGCTGCACGAGGACGTGGACAAGATCTATGACTATTTCCTGTCCTCTCCGGGCGTCAAGTCAGACGGTGACTTCACCGACCCCAAAGGGTCTCTGGAATGGGCACACGGCATGCGCTACGATATGGGCTATTTCCATGAAGGCACCCATTCCTCCACCGGCAAGATCATGTTCTCCATGCTCCACAGGTATCTGTTTACCCGTGACCGGGAATGGCTGGACAAACGGCTGCCCAGGATCAAGCAGGCCGCAGACTGGATCCTCAATGAGATCCGCAGCTATATGAGGGATATTCCAAACCGTGAAAAGCTGCACGTATACGGCCTGATGCCCCCCGCCCATCTCGGAGACTACGCCCTTCCGGCCTGCGACTGGCGCTGGTACTACCATGACAATGCGGGCGCCTATATGGGTCTGCACGCGCTTGTGCGGGTACTGGAACTGATTGGTGACAAAGATCTTCCGAAATACCGGGAGGCCACGGATCTTTTCACGCGGAACCTCAAGAAAGCCCTTGCGGATGAGGTCCTGTACGCTCCCGTCCGCAAGTCCACGGACGGATTCTCCTATCCCTTCATTCCGAGGATGGCCTATGCCGGCGGTCTTCTGTACTACCGGGAAGAGACCAACGTGCCTCAGTACAACCGGGGGATCAGCGACCTGTATGACGGGGCGCTCCTTCTCGGAGAAGTGGGCTCGGTTCTGTCCTCCCAGGATCAGAGGCTGCGCGGCACGGTTGACGGCATGCAGGAAGCGGGGATGAAGATCTCTCTTGCCGATCTGCCCAAAGTGGATCATCCGGTCGCCGATGCACAGACCAAACTCAACGAGGCGGAACTTGAAAAGCTGGCGGCTTCCGCGCCGGCCATCGGTCCGGAGGCCGAGGACATCTGGTTCTGGAATACCTTTGCGGATCTGCCCAAGATTTCCCACAATGCCAACGTCTATCTCCGTGAGGACGATATCCCCAATTTCCTGAATTTCTTCATGAACCATATCGTGATGATGGTGGGAACGAACGGTCTCCTCTGGGAGCATGCCCACCCGAATGTGTTCGTGGAATGCAAGGATCCGGACAACGGGACCGCGGGGTGGTTTGTAGAGTGTTTCCGCAATATGCTGGTCACCGAGGACGAGGACGTGCTCTGGATCGCGAAGGGAACTCCGCGCTCCTGGCTCAAATCCGGCCGCACCATCCGAGCCAAGGATGTCTTTACCCTCTACGGACCGCTGACCTATTCCTTGGAGTCCGCGGACGGGTTTGTGAACGTATTCGTCAAAGTGCCGTCCCGTGACCCGGTCCCGAATCTGAAACTCCGGCTCCGTCTTCCGTACGGCAAGCAGATCTCCAACATTCAGGTCCTGACGGGCAACGAACCTGTCCTGGCTTCGGACGGCGAAACGCTGTGCTATTCGAATCCGACAGGCGAGATACGGCTCCGGGTCGCCCTGCGTTCCGTCTGAGGACGGTACTTTGCTCATGAGCAGGCTGTCTTCCGTCCAAGCGGGAACACTCCGTCTGATTTATTCCTCTGTCGCCGCGTTGCTACTGATCTCCGAGATCCTGATCGGGCTGTACGCCCACGACGATTTCGTCCGCCCCTATCTGGGCGACACTCTGGTCGTCATCCTGCTCTGGTGTCTGGTCCGGATCGCCGTTCCGACCCGGTTATCCTGGCTTTCCGCAGCCGTCTTCCTGTTCGCGGTTCTGGTCGAGATCTCGCAGATCTTTCCTCTGTGCGATCTTCTCGGGATCCGAAACAGCCTGATCCGGACGCTAATGGGGACCTCGTTCTCCTGGTGGGACATCGTCGCCTATCTTGTCGGTTGCCTGGTCACCGGCGCGGTGGATCTGCTGTGGCTCCGGGCGCAAAAGCCGAAAGGAACCGAACTGTGAATCCTGTGAGGTTTCACCTCTCGAAATCTCTTATGCAAAACGGACCGCCTGTCAGGCGGCCCTCTAATAAGACAGTTTTATAGTTTTCTGGAAATGGTATGATCTTCGGGTCATGCCATTTCCTGTGTCATCAGTTCACTCATGGAAATAAACCCAATCAGATCATAGCAGATATGGATGCTCTGACGGCGTTTTCCGCTGCTTTTATCAGGAGCCCCGACATAGATTGTCTTTATCAGCTCATGAGCCGCATAGGGCGTTAATTCCGTCAGCTCTGCGTACTTTCTGACCTTCTGAATGAACTGTTCAAGATTCTGGTTCTGTTGTTCCTGTGTTTCGATCTCCTGCCGCAAGACTTTCGCTTCCGCTTTCAGATCATACTCGCAAGAGTATGCAGATTTTCGTTCGGAACCATTATCGCCTCGGTAACTGGCGAGCAGTGTCTCGATGGACGGTTCCAGAACTTGGCGAGCAGTGTTCCGATCCGGATCGAAACCACTTTCGCCAAACCTGGCTTGTTGGGATAATCCCAAACCCTTATGATCGCACAAGTGCGAGCTACGCGTTAAACGCTTATATCACTGACAAATATTGTAATTAACAATACTAGCGTGTATAATAAAGAAAAACTCTTTTCAAAAAACAGAGAATCTGATTGGGGAAAATGGTATGGGAACGACCTTAACAACATTGAATGTATACAATGCTGAGCGCTCATCAGTTATACCCGCACTTGCTCCGTCTGATCAACTTCGAGATCAAAACTCACCATGGTTAACTGTTGTGCCGTCGCATGATACGGGTGAAGATGCTTTTCAGCGTTTGAGCAAGGTAGCTCAGCAACTGACAAAAGACAGCAATACCGTTGCTTTGTTATTCTACTACTTTGATGATGATATGTTCAGCTGTAGCTTCTACCAAAACGGAAAGAAAAGTGCATCGTGCGATAACAATCAATCTTGGGCAAAACTGGGAAAAAAGATCAGCGAATGCTTTGGTAATGATTCACCTTCCAAAGCATTTCGATATGCTTCTCATTGCTTCAATCTGGAAGAACAATTAAAGTTACTTGAAGAGACAATAGGCACAGCATTGTATGATCTTCAGGAGGAAGAGACACGCATTGTAAAACAATGTGATACAACACTTCGGGAAATCAAAGCACGCGAGGCAATGCTGAGAAAGCGGCCTAACTGTTTCATACTTACAGAACTTCCATTGTCGGATTGGCCAAACGAGCAAAAGTATCGTCAGAAACTATTAAAAATGCTGCGTCCACATTGGAGAGAATACCATCTGTCTTCGTTACTATACGAAACGGACATGAAGCAATATATTATACCTAATGCTAAGGAGATAATTGCTTATCCTTATAAGATAGATTGGAATGAAGGGCTTGATAATCTCATTCTGATGAATGGACAGACCGGGGAATGCTGGGAGCAAAAATCGTTTTCTGGTACTGTATGTCGCACAATGTGGCAGACAAAAACCGGGGGAATGGTATTCTTAATTGCATGTACTGTTTTGTCGAATACTGAAAAGGAAGAGGGACCAAGGAAACAAGAGCATTACAGTGTAATCTGTCTTAACAGGGACGGAAGCGAGCAATGGCGCTTTGAACCCGAAATGAATAGACATCAATCAATACAATTTATCCACAGTTCCGAATGTGGTGTAATCACGCTATTTGCGTCGGGCATAGATGCAATCATTAAGGCTGATACGCTGATCTGGCAGATTGACGGCGAGACCGGAGAATTACTTCATACATACAGTTACCCTTATAAAGATGACGTGCATCATATAATACATGTAGATTCAATAAACGCCTTTTTGTTTTGCCGGCGTTCTGCTCATGAATTGGTTGTACTGAATGAGTCAATGGATGAAAAACAGTGCATAGAAGGTTATAACGGGAGTTATTACTTCAAAGAAGATCAATTATTCGGAAGCATCCTCTGGGAAGGAGATATTTGGAACAATAGATATATGTCTTTTTACGATTTACAAAGTGGAGAATCTCGGAAAACTACTTTGGAAATCCCAGCATACCCAATATTGGTTCTCCCTGATGGACGAATCCTTGGGATAAACGAGAACCATAAAATGACCGTGTTTGATAAAGAAGGTATTGTAGTTGCTCGCTGTTCCGTTCCAGGTATGATATGCCGCGCATTCTTAGAAAATGGTAATGTATACCTTGTGGAACTTCGTGGGCCTGATACACATGGATTAGTTTACGGTGCTCTGTTTGATGAAACATCAACTCACATATGGCGTCTTGATCCTATTTCAGCAGATTGATTTTCGAGAAAACTAGAACTGATCTCAACATGCCGTATGCATTATATCAATATAAAAACCGGACTGTTGCACCTAAACAACAGTCCGGTTTTCCAATCTTGTCAGACAGATGCCCAAATCGTTTTGCTTCAAAACTTTCTTATGAGCAACCGCAGCACCGGGCGGTCCGTTTTGAATCGATTGTGTTGAAGACTAGAGTTTTGCTCGGATGGCGGCAAGGAACTGTTCCGTCGTGACCGGTTTCGGTTCGACCGTCGCGTCACAGAGCGGGACCAGGTCCTTGGTCATTGTGCCTGTGTTGAGGACAGAAATGCAGGCCTGCTCCAGCCGATCCGCAAACCCGACCAGGTCGTTCAGTCCATCCAGTTCGCCGCGCTTGCGGAGCGCTCCGCTCCAGGCGAAGATCGTGGCCATCGGGTTCGTGGACGTGGATTCGCCTTTCCGATACCGGTAGTAATGCTGGGTCACTGTACCGTGCGCGGCCTCGTATTCGAACTTTCCGTCCGGTGAGACCAGGACGCTGGTCATCATCGCCAAGGAACCAAAGGCCGTGGACACCATGTCGGACATGACGTCCCCGTCGTAATTCTTGAGCGCCCAGATGAAGCCGCCTTCCGATCGGATCACACGGGCGACCGCGTCGTCGATCAGCGTATAGAAGTAGGTCAGGCCCGCCTTTTCGAAAGCGGTTCTGAACTCCCGGTCGTAGATGTCCTGAAAGATGAACTTGAAGGTCTGGTCATACTGTTTGGAAATCGTATCCTTGGTCGAGAACCAGAGATCCTGTTTCGTGTTCAAAGCATACGTAAAGCAGGAACGGGCGAAGGACTCGATGGAAGCGTCCTTGTTGAAGGAGCCCTGCAGTACGCCCGGACATTCGAAATCATAGACGGTCTTCCGGAACGACGTCTCTCCGTTCTCTTTCGTGAAGACCAGTTCGGCCTTTCCTTTGCCCGGGACCCGGTATTCGGTGGCCTTATAGATATCGCCGTAGGCATGGCGTGCAATCGTGATCGGACGTTTCCAGTTCCGGACGGCGGGATGGATGAACGGAAGCAGGATCGGAGCGCGGAAGACCGTACCGTCCAGGATCGCGCGGATGGTCCCGTTAGGGGACTTCCACATTTCGGACAGCCCGTATTCCTCTACTCTCTGCTGGTTGGGCGTAATCGTCGCACATTTGACGGACACGCCGTATTCCTTGGCCGCATAGGATGCGTCCAGTGTGACCTGATCCTTTGTCTTTTCCCGGTTCTCAAGGCCCAGGTCGAAATAAACGGTCTTCAGATCCACAAAGGGAAGCAGAAGTTCGTCCTTGATCCATTTCCAGATGATCCGGGTCATCTCATCGCCGTCCATCTCCACGAGCGGCGTTTTCATCTGTATCTTTGCCATATTACTTTCCTATCCTGTTTTTATTGTAATTCATCAGGCATCCTTCCAGAAGGATGTCCTTTTCGTCTTCGGTAAGGCCGCTCAGATGAAGGGTGATCTTTTCGTTCCTTCCGTCAAGGCACAGGACCGTAGCCGGTATGGACTCCCGTCCGTCACGGACCGCGTTCCGGATCTCCGGTATGAACAGGACGTCTCCCGGATGATAGTCAAACGGTGTGTCCGGATCCAGTGTGAAAGGCAGGATTCCCCAGTTGATCAGGTTGGAGCGGTAACGTTTGGTCGCGTATTCATAGCAGATGTTGACCGAACCGCCCAGTACGCGCTGGCAGGATGCCGCCTGCTCCCGGGCGGAACCGTCGCCCGGCTTATGGGCAAAGATGCAGGAACCGATACCGGTCTTTTGAATGAGCGCGTCCGGGTCCCCGATCCGTTTCAACAGTTCGAGATACCGGGGATCGGCCTGACCGTTGCGGCGCATTTCCTCGGCCTTGGATACAGCCTTGGCGCGCGGCACATAATCCGGCACCCTGCGGTGGAGCGTAAACTCAGCCAGCCTGTGAGGGTTGGACCGGTAGGAGGATGTCTCTCCGGACGGGATCAGTTCATCCGTCGTGGTCACGGGATCGTGGATCACGGCGCAGAGTTCGGTCAGGATGTTCTCCGGAAGGGGAGGCTGTTCGGGCCAGTCGGTGATATTGGGTCCCAGGATCAGTTCGCAAGAGGGATCCGGATGCCCGAAACCGTTGTAGACACGCCGGCGGTAGACCTCTCCGTCAAACGTATACGGCTGTCTTTCATAAGCATACTCCTCGTCCGATGCCGCCGTGATGATCCCGCCGTGCCGGGCCGTTGCCGCAATCGAACGGGCGTCCATAAGGGCCACTCCCGCAATCTGTCCTTCGCCGGGCTTCGCGCCCTCACGGTTCGGGAAATTCCTAGTCGTATGGCGGAGTGACAGCCCGTTGTTTCCGGGCACGTCGCCGGCCCCGAAGCAGGGACCGCAGAACGAGGGCTTGATCACGGCTCCGGCCTCGAGAAGCCGGGCGGTCGAGCCGTTCCGGGTCAGGGCCAGGGAAACCGGTACGCTGGTCGGATAGACCGAAAGCGAAAAGTATCCGTTGCCCACGCTTCCGCCGTCCAGGATGGCCGCGGCTTCGCAGATGTTGTCAAAGAGTCCTCCCGAGCAACCCGCGATCACACCCTGATCCACCTGGACGGACCCGTCCGGAAGGACCTTGTCGCACAGCCGCATCGTGATATTCGGGAACTTTTCCCGTGCTTCCGCTTCCACGCTTTCCAGAAGCTCTTTCGCCCGCTTCTGAAACTCATGGATGGTATAGACATTGGACGGATGGAAGGGAAGCGCGATCATACATTCGATTTCGGACAAATCGATCTCCACCATTGCGTCATACCGGGCTCCCTCCTGCACGGACAGGGCCTTGAAATCCTGTTCGCGTCCGTGAGCCTTGTAGAAGGCGCGGATCTCTCCGTCCGTCTCCCAGATGGAGGACAGGCAGGTGGTTTCCGTAGTCATCACGTCGATCCCGTTTCGGAAATCCGCGGGCAGTCCGGTGATCCCGGGTCCTGCGAATTCCAGTATTCGGTTTTTGACAAATCCGTCCGGGAACGTCGCGCCCACCAGGGCGAGCGCCACGTCGTGAGGGCCGACGCCCTTGCGGGGCGTACCGGTCAGATAGACCAGGACGACCTGGGGATCCGGAATGTCGTAGGTATGCTTCAGCAGCTGCTTGACCAGCTCGGGCCCGCCCTCTCCGACGCCCATGGTACCTAAAGCTCCGTAGCGGGTATGGGAATCCGAACCCAGGATCATCTTTCCGCAGGCCGTCAGTTCCTCCCGCGCATAGGAATGGATGACCGACTGGTTGGCCGGCACATAGATGCCTCCGTATTTCCGAGCCGCGGAGAGACCGAAGATGTGATCGTCCTCGTTTATGGTCCCGCCGACCGCGCAGAGGGAATTGTGACAGTTGGTCAGGGCGTAGGGAATCGGGAAGGATTCCATGCCGCTGGCCCTGGCGGACTGGATGATGCCCACATAGGTGATATCATGGGAGACCATCGCGTCAAAGGAAATCTGAAACAGACCGGGTGTGGTGCTCCTGTTGTGGGCTTCCAAAATCCGGTATGCCATGGTTTTCTTCCGTCCGGACACCGGATCTTCATTCGGATCGGCCGGCACCGGGCGACCCCGCTGTATGCGGACCGCCTGCTTTGTGAGTCTGATACCTTGCATATGTCCTCCGTTTCCGGTCTTTAAAGAACCGGAAAGCTTGTGATTTGTTCCTGTTAATTATAACAAAGGGCGGCCGGAAAAGCCACAGTTCTTAAGAGATTTTTGAAAAAACCAGGGTTCAAAACTGCATTTCGGCCGTTTTGTCCCTCCCACAAGGAGTCAAAGCGGCCGAAAGCTGAATGATTTGACTGTGACGGTTGCAAAAGGACTTCCCGATGCCGATCAGGAACCGGTTCCTTCGATCGATGGTATCCCGGCTTCTTTCAGCAGGTTCAGAACCCGCTCCCGTTTGCGGGGCGAAAGGGCGCTGAAGGGAATACGCTCCCTCCGGGCGCCGTTCTTCAGGATGAAGCACAGGCGGACCTGCTTCCCGAACCCGAACTGTTCCGTCGGTTGTCCGGCAGGAGTCTCAAAGCGGATCTCCGTAACCTCTTCTGCCGGGAACTCGACCCTGGCGGTCAGGAGCGTCTTGGAAAAGATGACCTGTCCGTTCTGCACCTTCAGGAAAGTGAGAATTGACATCATGATTTCCGCCACACACCAGATCGAGATGAGCACCATCGCGGTCAGAACCAGGTCCAGATACCAGGGGATCGGTGAAACGGTCAGGCTGATGGCCACGACTCCGGCCACCAGTCCGATGGCAATCAAAGTCATCAGGAACAGATAAGGAGGATAAGCCGTAGAAATCTTCTTGGACATAGAAACCTCGCACTTTCAGTTTGTCTATCCCATTGTAATCCAACATCCATTCAAAGTCAACCGCCAAATCGGACCGTATCTTTTCAAAGGAAGGTCATATGGTCCTGTTTTTTTTGCACGCACCCGCTCCTTTCTTCTAGGAATCTCTTGACCCGGGACAAATTCGTAAGTACAATAATAAGATAGATATTTATCCAAAAGGAAGGAAGCCCGGGAGTCCCATGCGGACTCGTTTTCCCGGTTTGCCATGGACTCACATACATTTCCGAAAAAGATCGTCATCCGCGGAGCGCGGGTACACAATTTGAAGAATATCGACGTGGATATTCCCAGGGACAGTCTGGTCACGGTAACGGGCCTTTCGGGCTCCGGAAAATCCTCTCTGGCTTTCGACACCCTGTATGCCGAGGGACACCGGCGGTTCGTGGAATCCCTGTCCTCCTATGCCCGGATGTTCATCGGCCAGATGGACAAGCCCGACGTGGATTTCATAGACGGTCTTTCCCCGGCCATTTCCATTGATCAGAAAACCACTTCAAGGAACCCCCGAAGCACGGTCGGGACCGTGACCGAGATCTACGATTATCTCCGGCTTCTGTATGCCCGGATCGGGATTCCGCACTGTCCGGTCTGCGGCAAGGAGATCCGCAGACAGACCACAGACCAGATCCTTGACAGGATCATGACGCTCGCACCGGGCACCCGGTTCTACATCCTGGCGCCGGTAGTCCGGGACAAGAAGGGCATGCATGAAAAGGTACTTGCCGACGCCAGACGTTCCGGTTTCGCCCGGGTCCGTATTGACGGGAACCTGTACGAACTCTCCGAACCGATCGAGCTGGACAAGAACATCCGCCATACCATTGATATTCTGGTGGACCGTCTGGTCATGCGGGAAGACATCCGCGGACGGCTCAGTGATTCCGTTGAAACGGCCCTCAAGGCCGCGGACGGACACCTGATCGTCCAGACCGCCCCCCGTGACGGGGAAGGCGAACCCGAGGAACTCTCCTTTTCCCAGACCTACGCCTGCGAGGAACACGGCATCTCGTTCGGGGAACTGGAACCCCGGTTCTTCTCGTTCAACAATCCCCAGGGGGCCTGCCCGTCCTGTTCCGGGATCGGCTATACCGAAACGCTTTCCGTATCCAAGATCCTTCCGGATCTGTCCCTGTCCATCCGTCAGGGCGGTATCCAGGTCAACGGCCTCAAGACCATCAACGAGGAGAGTTGGAACGGGCCTCTGCTGATCGCCGCAGCCGCCCGGATGGGTTTCGACATCGACACTCCGCTGTCCGATCTGACGGAAGCCCAGATGGACGGACTGCTCAACGGCACCGGTAATGAACTGTACGACGTCGACCGCTGGTTCGGCAAGGAAAATCATCACCAGACCGTCCGCTATGAAGGCATTCTGCAGATCATCCGGAACCGCATGCGGATGCCCGGAGGCACTGACTACTATTCCGCCTTCATGGAGGAGACGCCCTGTCCGGTCTGCCGGGGCAAGAGGCTCAATCCCAACATTCTGGCCGTGACCGTCGGCGGAATCAACATTCACGAATTCTGCGAAAAGTCGGTCGTACAGGCCCTGGACTTCATCAACGATCTGAAACTGACCGACTACGAATCGGTCATCGCCAGGGACGTACACAAGGAGATCCGCAACCGGCTGTCC
>JAFYHA010000018.1 GCA_017539425.1 Clostridia bacterium | reverse complement strand
GGCGTCCAGAAGGGCCTTGACCCGGGTATTCAGTTCCCCGATCCCGTATACGGTCTGGTTATCCGCCATGACGGTCACCTTCCTTCCGGTCCGCGTCCCGGGCTAAGAGCGCCGCCCCGCACGCGTTGTCCGCGGAATACGCAGGCTCGGCGAAATACGTGTTTTTGAGAGTCCCCAGCGCAGACTGCAGATAGCGGTTGCTCATCACGCCCCCGGCATAGAGCACGGGAATGTCCGGATACTCCTGTCTCAGGTTCTTCGTCATGCCAAGGAGAGTATCCTTTAAAAACGCGAATGCGAACGCGGCGCAGAGTCCTTTGTCGGACGTGTCCGCGTAGAGTCTGTCCACTCGGTTCTCCAGTCCGGACAGATGGCACCAGGTGCCCTCGACGCACGGCCGGGTGGGCGGGAGTTTTTCAAAATGACCTTCGGCGAGCGCTTCCAATGCCGGTCCGCACGGGAACGGCAGTCCGAACCGGACGCCGATCCGGTCCACGGCCTGTCCGGCGTGCAGATCCCGGGACCCGCCGACGATTTCCACCGAGGACAGTCCCTTCTCCACGATGACCAGTTCGGTGGTGCCGCCCGAGACGTGGAAGGCGGCAAAGCGCTCCCCGAGGAGCGTTTCCGCGGCCCCGCAGGAATACAGCGCGGCCCGGATGTGTCCCTTCTGGTGGGAAAACGGGTAGACCGGGCATCCGGCCCCGAGGGAGACGGCGTCCGCGGTCTCCTTCCCCACCAGGAAGCAGGGCATGTAGGAGTCCTGTGCGTCTCGTGGGCGGACCGACACTCCGATGCCCAGGATCCGTCCCGCCTTTCCCGAGTCCTTCATCCGTTCGATGAGCATAGGCAGGTTGCGGACGTGATGGAACACGGCGTCGCTCTGTCTGAGTCCCCTCTCCCCGTTCTCCACGGGCAGGAGCTGTTTTTCGTTCAGGACGACCTCGCCGGTTTCCGCGTCCGCGAAGGCCAGGCTGGTCGTATAGTTGCTGGTGTCGATGCCCAGGTATCCGGAAACGCCCATCCGGCCTCCTCCTTTTCCAATCTTCGATAATTCCTTACTCGACAGGGTTACGGTCTCTGTTGTCCTTGATCGAGTTGAGGATCCCGTTGACGAATCCCACGGCCTTGACGTCGTCATAGGCCTTGACCAGTTCCAGAGCCTCGTTCAGGGAGACTTTTACAGGAACATCTGTTCTAAAATACATCTCGTAAATGGAAATCAGCATCGCGCCGTGGGCTACGTGGGAGATCCGGTCCAGGGACCAACCCTCCGCGTATTTGGAAATGAGACCGTCGAAGGCCTCCCTGTGGGCGCAGACCCCGAAGAACAGGTCCTTCATGAAGTCGTTGTCCGTGATCTCCATGGACTCCTTGAACAGGAAATAGACGTCTCCCACCGGCTTGTCCGGCTGGAAATCGGTTTCGAACAGCATCTGCATGACGTGGATTCTGGCATCTCTGCGTGTCATAAGTCCGTCCTTTCCGCCGAAAACGGGGCGTGAACCGGCGCGTCCGCTCCACGGGCGCGCCGGAAAACAGCCTCTTTCGGCAAATATGCAAGGATTTGGTAAAATATACATTCATTATACATTTTCCCCCGTCTCTTGTCAATGCAATCGGGCAAGGAAAAGCAATTGACTTTTCAAGATTTAGAATGTATAATGAATCTTACAATGGGGTCAGTGTTGCCTGTTCCCCTTCGGATCTGACGGACCCGGGAAAGTGAGCGCCTATGGACTGGAAAAAATTCATTGCGGAGGCCTGCATTCTTTTTACGGTGCTGTGCGTCCTGATACTGCTGATCAACTGGATCATCGCCGGCACGATGGAAGGCTTTGCCGTGGAACCGGTCTGGTTCTTCCGCGTCCTGCTGGTCTCGTTCGTGGCCTCCCTGGCCCGTAGGATCCGCAAGATCGAGAAGCTCCCGAACTGGGCAAGGCTGGTCATCCACGCCCTGCTCATCATCCTGGGCATCTTCTTCATACTCATCCTGCCCTTCTCCATATCCCGCCACTACGCGGTGTCCACGACGCTGGTCCTTTTGCTCGTACTGACCATGGTCTACGCGGCGCTGTACGCCATCGCCCGCCTGTTCGTCCACTTCTCGAAGAAAGGGGCCGATCTCAAGCAGCAGAGCCGGGACCGGTCCGATAAGAAGAAATCCGAAAAGAAAAACACGGATATGCCGGCCTATGAGCGGCAGTTCCGCAAGTGAGGCATACCCTTGAAAATCCGTCTCAACCATATCGTTTTCCCCGTACTGGGGATCCTGCTCACGGCCAGTCTGGTCCTGATGATCGTGCTGACCGTATCCGTTCTCAAATCCCCGTCCGGGCCGGAACCGCCCAAGGACGAGACCGGGACCGCGGCCGAGACCGACCCGCCCTCTTCCGGCGGACACGCGTCCCTTCTCGAAGAGACCCCGGACGCCGGCCAGGCGTATCAGGACAGCCTGATCTTCGTGGGCGACTCGACCACGGCGCACCTGCGCTCGCGCGGGGTGCTCTCCGGCGGGACCGAGACCAAGCAGGTCTGGTGTCCGGCGAACAACACGCTCCTCCTGACCTCCCAGATCACCAGTCTGGAGATCGTCTACCCGGACACGGGCGAAAGTATGACCATACCGGCCGCCGCCGGGCTGAAGAAACCCGCCTACATCGTCTTCACGATCGGCATCAACGGCGTCACGTCCAGCGTCAAGAACAAGGACGACTTTCTGTACAACTACGGAAAGCTGACCAAGGCCGTGGCCGCGGCTTCGCCCGAAACGGCCATCCTCATCCAGTCCGTCTTTCCTATCGCCTCCAACTGCGACGCCTTCTCCAAGACCCCCGCGGAGGTGAACGCGGACATCCGCACTCTCAACGCCTGGCTCCTGGAGTTCGCCGACGAAAACGGTTACCGGTACCTGGATACCCATTCCGCGCTCGCGGACGACGGGGGTATGCTCCCCGTATCCTACCAGAACGGGGACGGCATCCACCTGACCGCCGAAGCGTACAATCTGGTCCTGCAATACATACGGACACACGCGTGTCCCAAATAGGAGATTTCAACCGTGAAAAAAGTATTTTCCCTTCTTCTCGCCGTCCTGACGATCGGGACGGTCCTCCTCACCGCCTGCGGCGGCCCGAACTACAAGACCGACGAAGCCCCGTCCTCGCTAATGCAAAAAGCCCTGCAGAAGGTGCAGGGCGATCCGTCGGACTATACCGAACCAGAATCGGATTTCATTCCGCGGAACATCGGCGAGCTGAAAGGCCTGACCGATTCCAGCCTCCGGCTGCACAAGGTCTCGTCCAATTTCAGCGAAGCCGGCATTTTCAGGCTGGAGGACGGCGATAAGGCCAAGGAGGCCGAAAAGGCCGTCCGGGCCTATATCGAAAAGCAGCAGGACTACCTCAAGGATTTCCTCTCTCAGTATGAGGCGGCCGAGGTGGAGAAGATCAACAACGCCCAGGTCAGGACCTACGGCGTATACGTGGTCTACGCGTTCCTCACCAAGTCCGACGCCACCTCCTTTTTCGGCGAGATCGAGGCTGCCCTTAAGGTGTAAGGCGCGCCGTCCGCACGACTACGGGATCCCAGCGGTATCCCCTCCCGGAAAGCCGCACGCGGCAGGCTTCGGCCGGTTCCTTCGAGGCAAACATGCCGAACACCGCGGCGCCGCTGCCCGTCATGAGGGTGGCCAGGGCTCCGCACTCCCGCATCTCCTCCTGCATCTCCGCAATCTCGGGATGACCTTCCGTGGCGAAGGCCTCGAAGCGGTTGAACAGTTCCGGTCCTTCGGAAAAAGGCTGTTTCAGCCAGTCCAGCACAGGGGCTTCGGAACGCAGCCGGATCGTTCCGGCCTGTTCGTCAAGCCGTCTGTAGGCGTCCGCCGTCCCGATGGACGCGTCGCCCTTGGCGATGAGGTAGTATCCGTCGAACCGGTTTTCCACCGGTGTGAGGATCTCCCCTATGCCCCGGCACAGGCAGGTCTCCTCCTGCAGGCAGAACGGAACGTCCGCGCCCAGCGACGTGCCTAGACGGAACAGGTCCTCACGGGACAGAGGACGGCCGAAATGCCGGTCCAGGACCCGGAGCACCGCCGCCGCGTCCGCGCTGCCGCCGCCGAGTCCGGCGCCGGTGGGAATATGCTTGTCCAGACCGATCCGGACGCAAGCCGCAAGGCCGGTCCGTTCCAGATATTTCATACAGGCGCGGTAGACGAGGTTGTCCTCTTTCGGGATATCCAGGCCGCACGTGACGGACACATCGGTACGTTCCGCCGCCTCCACGTCCACTTTTAAGACGTCATACAGTCCGACCGGTACCATGACCGTGGACAGATCGTGATATCCGTCCGGCCTTTTTCCGGTCACCTCCAGAAACAGATTCAGTTTGGCGCAGGCTTTCTCTATGTAAACCATGTTTCTGCAGTTTCCTTTCGCAGATTCTCTTTTCACTATAGCACAAACCGGACGTCCTTGTCAAAGTCAAAAGATGGACAGGGGCGCATCCAGAAAGGCATAAGTCTATGGAAGACAAGACCCGTACGGTTCCGCCCGAAGCGGAGACGGAACCCATCGAACAACCGACTCCTCCGCCCGCCGTTCCGGCACAGGCGGAATCCGCGGACAGTTCTCCTCCGAAGGACGGTCCTCCCAGGGACGGTCCCGGCAAGGACGGTCCTGGCAAGGACGTTCCTGGCAAGGATGTCCCTCCCCGGGATCCGGCCGAGGAGACCAAGCCGCGCAAGAAGAAAGCGGTCTTCATCATACTCGGGCTGACGCTCGCCGCGGTCTTCACGGTCTTTTACCTGATCGTCAACCACAACCCGATCTCCTCCTGGTTCAAATACGTGTTCGCCGTGGTCGCGCCGATCCTGGTCGGCATCTCGCTGGCCTATCTGCTCAACCCGGCCTACATGTTCTTCTCGTTCGTGGTCTTCAAGAAGGTCAAGCACCCGCGGCTCAGGCAGACGCTGTCGATCATCCTGACCTACATCTGGCTGTTCTTCATCATCTGGCTGATCGTCATGCTGATCGTGCCGCAGTTCATCGCGAGCATGACCGAACTGATCTCCAACCTGAACCAGTACGCGACCAACACGGTCAACGCGGTCAACTCGTTCCTCAACTGGGTCTACTCCAGCGTCTCGAACATCCGCGGCGAACCCATCGAGTTCATCCCGCCGGATCTGGTCAGCGACACCGTTTCCGAGTTCTTCAGCAACACGGAGAACCTGCTGACAAGGATCGTGAAGGCAGTCTCGGACTACCGGGACCAGATCATCTCCTCCGGTACGGCCATCCTGTCCTCGATCTTCACGGTCGCCAAGAACCTGATTTTCGGACTGTTCATTTCGATCTACCTGCTGGCCACCAAGGACAAGCGCCTGGCCCAGATCAAGAAATTCAACACCGCGCTGTTCAGTGAGAAGCACTGTACGCGCGTGCACAAGATCTACGTGCTGACCAACCGGTCGTTCGGCGGATTCATCAACGGAAAGCTCCTGGATTCCCTGATCATCGGTCTGCTGACCCTGGTCGTGCTCCTCATCTTCCGTTTCCCGTATCCGGCCCTGCTCGCCACCATCATCGGCGTGACGAACATCATCCCGATCATCGGACCGTTCGTCGGGGCGATCCCCGCGGCGCTGCTGGTCCTGATCGTCCAGCCCTCCCTGCTCATCCCGTTCATCCTGATCATCATCATCATCCAGCAGATCGACGGGAACATCATCGGCCCGAGCATCCTGGGCGACAGCGTCGGCGTGAGCTCGCTGTGCATCATCATCGTCATCATCGTCATGGGCTCGCTGTTCGGACTGGTCGGCATGCTGATCGGCGTTCCGCTGTTCGCCGTGATCATCGAGATCATCAAGCAGTATCTGGAATACCGGCTGCGCAAGAAGAAGAAAGAGACCTCCACGGTCTTCTATTACCCCTCCGACACCTATATCGATCCGGTCAAGGACGTGGACGACCGGACCGACAAGATCAAGCTCCGCTTCAAGGCGTCCGCGAACCGAAAGAGAAGCCAGATCCAGCTGAGAGAGCAGAACGGGCTTCCCGTAAGCCGTTTCGACCGCTTCAAACTGAAGGCGATGGACACCCTCGCGGGCAACCGCAAGCTGTTCGGCATCCAGATCGACCCGGTCTCCCACCGGCTCTTCGACCTGCCCTACGAAAGCGTGAACAACCTCTTTGAAGAAGAACTGAGCGAGATCCCGTCCGATACGGCATCGGACATCTCGGCAAACGAAGCCCGCAATTCGCCGGCCGTGTCCGGCGAGACCCCTTCCCTGTCTACGGACGCGGAAGAGAAGATCCGCGAGCAGATTCAGAACATGGACAGCCGCGTTCTGGAAAAGACGCGCAAGTCCAAAAAGAAAAAAAACAAGAAAAAATAATCGAATGCACCCGGCTCCGGCCGGGTGCAAAAAGGAGTCTATATGTCTGACGAAGTCAAAAAAGGCGGAATATCCGTAGAAACAGAACATTTGTTCCCCATCATCAAGAAATGGCTGTATTCGGAAAAGGACATCTTCCTGCGCGAGATCGTCTCGAACGCGGTCGATGCCATCACCAAACTCAAGAGGCTCTGCTCCCTGGGTGAAGCGACCGTCGACGAGAGCGAACCCTACCGGGTCACCGTTTTCGTGGACAAAAAATCGGGGACGCTCACCGTCAAGGACAACGGGATCGGCATGACCGAAGAGGAAGTGGACCGGTACATCTGCCAGATCGCCCTCTCCGGCGCCCTGGAATTCATTGAAAAATACGAGACGCCCGCGGACGGTGAAAAATCCGGGACCAACGAAAGCGGGATCATCGGACACTTCGGTCTGGGCTTCTATTCCGCGTTCATGGTCAGCGACCAGGTCGAGCTGGTGACCAAATCCTACACCGGAGCGCCCGCCGTGGACTGGATCTGCAACGACGCAGGCTCCTACGAGGTCAAAAAATCGGACAAAGAGGACAGAGGCACCTCGGTCATCATGCACATCTCGGACGAGGAGAAGGCCTACCTGGATCCGGACAAGATCAAGGGCATCCTGAACAAGTACTGCATGTTCATGCCCGTGGAGATCTACTTCGTGGATGAAAACGCTCCCAAGCCCAAGAAGAAAAAGGACAAGGATAAGGATAAAGAGGAAGAGGACGACTCCGAAAAACCGGTCAACACGACCGAACCGCTCTGGCTCAAGCCGGCGTCCGCCTGCACCGATGAGGAATACATCGATTTCTATCACAAGGTGTTCAACGACTACCGCGAGCCCCTGTTCTGGATCCACCTCAACGCGGACTACCCGCTCAATTTCAAGGGCATCCTGTATTTCCCGAAGATCACCAACGAGTACGAATCCCTGGAGGGACAGGTCAAGCTGTTCTACCACCAGGTCTTCGTCGCGGACAACATCAAGGAAGTCATCCCCGAGTATCTGCTGATGCTCAAGGGCGTGCTGGACTGCCCGGAACTGCCCCTGAACGTCTCCAGGAGCTATCTGCAGGACGACGCCTACGTCAAGCGCGTTTCCGACCATATCGTCAAGAAGGTCGCGGACAAGCTCAATTCCCTGTGCAAGAACGACCGTGAAAAATACGAGAAGGTCTGGGGCGACATCCGCACGTTCGTCGAATACGCCTGCCTGCGGGAACGCAAATTCTACGACCGCGTGAAGAAGTCCATCCTGTTCATGAAGACCGACGGAAAGTGCGTCACGGCCGACGAATATCTGGAAGCGGCCGGCAATCCGGAAAAGAAGAACATCTACTACACCACCGACAAGGCGCTGCAGGCGCAGTACATTTCCCTGTACGACGCGCAGAACATCGCGGTCGTGGAACTCAACCATCCCATCGACACGCAGTTCGTGTCCACCCTGGAGGGCTATGAGACCGAGAGCGGCATCCATTTCCTGCGCGTAGACGCCGAGACCGACGCCCTCAAGGCCGATACCGAGGCCAAGATCGACGACAAGGTCAAGGAAAAGCTGACCGAACTGTTCCGCAAGGTGAGCAAGAACGAAAAACTCGAGGTCACCTATACCACGATGAAGGACGAATCCGTTCCGGCCATGCTGGTCGTCAGCGAACAGTCCAGACGCTTCGAGGACATGATGAAGATGTATTCCTCGATGGGCATGGGCGGAAACGACGGCTTCCCCGTCGAGTACTCCCTGCACGTCAACCTGTCCTCGGCCCTTATCTCCAAACTCATCTCCCTTGAGGACTCGGACACCGAAAAAGCCGAGTTCATGGCTTCCTATCTGTATCAGCTGGCCGTACTGGCCCAGAGAAAGATGACTGCGGACGAGCTGCAGGCCTTCCTGTCCAGCGGGTTCGACCTCCTGGGCAAGCTCTGATGGACCGGACACCGGAAAGACCGGAGAGGGCGGACTTCGAGATCTGCGCGTCCAACCTGGCCTATCTGGACCGGGAAAGCGGACTGCTCCGGCGTCAGGCCGATGCCGTGTACGCGGATTGCGTCCGGGTCATCCTGCAAAGGTACCGGAAGCTTCCCTCCGAGGAAGCCGCTCCGATCCCCGTGTTCTTCTCGGCGTTCGTCAACCAGCATCTCCTTTCGGACGATCTGCTTCCTGCGGACCGCAACCGGCTCTTGTTCCGGCTCTGCCGGGCCCTGGCGGGACAGATGTCCGATCCGGAGATCCTGGAGGCGCTCCACGCCTTTCTCCACATCGAACAGCCGTCCTCGTCCGGACCGCAGACCATCCTGTACGTCCACAATCCGCAGATCGGGGCCGCGCTGGACTCCTTTTCCTCGGTTTTTCCAAAGGCCGGGACCGTCCGCTGCGCGAACTTCTCGGACGGATGCGAAGACGTGGCTTCCGGGAACGCGGACGCGTGCGTCATTCCGCTGATCTCCTCCGGCGAAGGCCTTCTGTCCGGATTTGTATCCACACTGGACCGCTACGATCTCAAGATCACGAACCTGTGCTCCGTTTCGTCTCCGAAAGAGGACGAGCCTGGCCGCTTCACGGTCTACGCGCTGGCCCGGAGGGACCTGATCCTGCCCCGGGAAGACACGCCGTGCAAAGCGATCCTGGAACTCTATCCCGCGGTTGAGTCCTCCATGGACTTTCTTCCGCTGAACGAACTGGGCCCCGCACTGTCCGTGTCCCTGATCCAGTCCGTACCGGGCGCCCGTCTGGACGGGACAAACAACTTGTACCTGCTCCTGGACACCGGCTCGGTCCACGAGATCCTGCCCTTCCTGCAGTTTCTGCGCGAGGCCAAGGTCGCCTACGCCGTCCTGGGGCTCTGCCCGGATCCCAAACATTAATCCCTGTATTATTCCCTTTCGAGAGGACTTGCCATGAGAAAGCCACATTCCCTCATCTGCGCGGGCTGCCTGCTTCTGGCCCTGCTGATGCTCTTCCTGCCCGCCTGCGGCAGCGTGACACCCGGGCCCGTGTCCACTGAGACCGAACAGCCGTCGGAAAGCCGGCCCGCCGAGGCGGAAGCCTCCGGCACCGTGCTCTGGAGCGCCGAGGACCTGGGTACCTACACGCTGGTGCGCAGTGACCTCAAGACCGACGCCAGCCCCGAACTCAAGGGCGTCCAGCTTTTGATGAAAGCGGCCCGGGAACTGTTCGGGAAGACCCCGGCCATCATCACGGACTATACCGGAAACGGCGGCAAACCGGAGGGCGAATATGAAGTCCTGATCGGGCACACCGCCAGGGAAGCTTCCGTGCAGACCGCGGAATCCCTGGGGCAGAACGAATTCACCATCCGTTGGGTCGGCA
The DNA here is from genome assembly GCA_017539425.1 of Clostridia bacterium. Classification (GTDB taxonomy): domain Bacteria; phylum Bacillota; class Clostridia; order Oscillospirales; family CAG-272; genus RUG14240. The sequence continues at coordinate 5,064 of JAFYHA010000018.1, read as the reverse complement.
AGAAGCTCGTGATCGTCGGAGGCGACGACTACGGAACCTTCAAGGCCGTACAGTATTTCATCGAGAATTATATGAAACCCGGCACACTGGCCGTCAGCGTGCCCGAAATTCTTGAGATCAAGGAGACCTATACCGTGAGCTACCTGGTTCAGCTGCCGGCCATGTCCGGCCCGACCCGCTACGATACCACGATGGCTGCCGTTTGCATCCAGGGTATCATGAACCGCGAGTCCTCATCCAAAGTCTATCTGCAGGGCGATGACGTCGCCAAGCGCTGGTTCGAGCTGTTCACCTCCGAGGGTGAATGGCTTTCCGGTGAGGAATTCAAGACCCTGACCAGTTTTGACGAACTTCTGGACGTAGGTCTTCCCTACCTGAAGAAAGTCGTGATCTGGGACACCGCCGTGCCCGCTTCCGTGAACGCGGCTACGACCGCCGCGGGTGTGGAGGACGGCATCGTGCTCACCGAGACGATGTACAACAAATACAAGGCCAAGCTGGACAAGCTTCCCGTTCTGGATCTCCGGAACTTCTTCGACGGCTCCGTGACCGGATCCCTAAAGAACGACTGCTATGCCTGGGCCATCGAGAACTATCTTGAAAAAGGCCTCTGCTCGGAGGATTTCATCTGCTATTATACGGATGCCGCGACCGAACGCACGGGCGGAACGACCTCCTACGTCTCGGTCCGCGACTGGGCCGTATACAACCGCGCCTTTGTCTTCGATCTCTCCCCGTGGGCAGACGAAGCGCCCTTCGACGAGCTTGACCAGCCGATCGGGGCGGACTACAATTCCTTTATCCGTATGCTGTCCACCCAGTACGACCTGCTCAAGCAAAAGAAGACGTACGAAGTCTGCGGCTTCTTCAATTTCACCAAGTATTCCCACATCGGCAACAACACGGTATCCAAGCATGACACCGTCCCGACCGAATGGGAGACCGTATACCTCATCTCCGCCTACGGAGGTTACCAGAACACCGCTACCGAGTGGTGCTGGAACCAGAGCGTGCACTCCCAGTACGCGTACGGGGAGCTGAAGAACCAGCGTCCGGACGATCTGGAGGACATCGACGCGACCGTGGACCCGAACAAGGTCTACCTGTGCGTGTTCATGGCGGACTATGACTCCTCCTATCCGCTGTACAACTTCTTGGAGACCATCTGGAAGGATCCCAAGCGCGGGACCATTCCGCTGGCCTGGGGCATCAACCCCACGCTGCTGGATACCTATCCGGACATCATCTCGTACTACTACCGGACCGCCACCCCGAACGACGTCTTTACCTCGGACGCCTCCGCGGCAGGTTATTTCAACCCCAGCCGCGTGCCTTCGGAGTTCTGGCCGACCATGATCCAGCACAACAAGGACTATTTCAAGAAAATGGACCTGACCATCGCCCCGATGATCCTGGACTGGGATAAACTGGACAAGGAATCTCTGGATGCCTTCATCGAGTTCGCTCCGGACGGCATCGCAACGATCATCATCGATTTCCACGGAAACGGAGGCAAGCAGGCCACACCGTTCCTGTATGAGGACACGATGTTCTGCGACCAGCTGGAAAACGGCGGAATCGTGCGGGAAACCTCCCTGGAAGAGGGGTACAATATCCTGAGCCGTGCAATCGGGACCAAGAACAAGAACCAGGCCAAGTTCGTCCTGACCCGGTGTGTCTGGACCACCCCGACCTACATCAGCGACCTGATCGACCTGTACCGCGAACGCAATCCCAACGTGGACCTGGAAGTCGTGGACATCTACACCTACTTCAAACTGAGACGCGACAACGCTTCGTAGAGGACAATTTTCCAAAAAATGTCCTCCTTCAGACAAAGTTTTCGTGGCCCTATTGACAGACAGTGCCACGAATGGTATATTGGACTACGATAATAGTCCAACAGGGGGTACTTGTAATGCAAAACAAATTGCTTACCATATTGACTTCTGCCTTGCTCTGCGCCGTGTTGCTCCTGACCGGGATCCTCACAGCCGTCACACTCAGCCGGGGACCGGAAACCGCCGAATCTCCGCACATGTGGAGTTTCGATCTGGACCGGATTCCGGGTCTTACGGTCCATACGGAGAATCTTCCTCTGTCTGTATCAGTTACGGATGGAACAGTTGTATCGGAACCCGTTCCCGCTGGAGAGGTGACTGGGACTTTCACGGATCTAAAGGACGATGCGGAAATCCGTTTTCCGGATTCCATCCTTTCGGTTGAACTCCTGGAAATCCGGGACTGTCCGGATCTCAAGAGCGTATCCGTACAGGGGAAAACCGAAAGCATCGGGAAACTGCAGATTTCAGGCTGCCCGAATCTGGAACGGATCGTCCTGTCTTTCAGCACGCACTCAATCCGGGAATTCGAATTCCACAACTGCCCTTCCCTCACGTCTTTGGTCGTTTCCGACGCCATGGACCAGATCGGAAATTTCACGTTCTATGACTGCGCGGGACTCGAAAAAGTCGTGGTCGATCTGGATGTCGAATCCATCGGCAACTTTGAGTTCATCCACTGTCCAGACCTGCGTGCCTTCGCAATTGAGGGACAGGTGGGTCGGATCGGGAACCTGCAACTGTGGGATTGCGACGCCTCCCAGGATCTGTCCCTGTTCGGGCAGGTTGGAAAGATCAACAAGTTGCAGATTCAGAACGCAACTGCTCTCAGGCAGATTTTCATGATGATGGACGTGGGATCCATGGACAGTCTGAAATTTGACAACTGTCCGGCGTTGGAAGCTGCCTTTGTAACCTACCTTAAGGAAGCTGACCGGATCGAGTTCTCCGGATGCACCGGACTCAAAACCCTCTTCTTGGATTCCCGGGCACAGTTCAAGGAACCCATCCGCTTTTCCGGTGTGGAAAATATCCGGATCTACTATCGTAATCCCGGAGAGGATGCAAAAGATGAGGCCCGATGGTATGTGGCCGACAACGGCTTGACCGCAACCGTAGGACCCGGCGAAACCCTGACCCGTCAGTCTGCCCCGAACATCGGTTTCTCCATGGTCTGGGGTGTTTACGGGAAAAGTTCATACGACAGCCGCTCAGGGAAACTTGTTAAAACGACTGACACGATCGAACGCAGTCCTGCGGACTACGAAACCACACTCATACTATCCGATGAGCAGCGAGCTTACATATCGGAACTCCTGTTCGATCTGGATTTGAGTTCTTATCCGTCCGACTATGATCCCTACCGGAATGATGACGGCACAGAGATGACATCCTCTCCTTCTAGAACCATCGTGCTGCGTACAAGCGACGGTTACACGGTCGTATGCCGGGATATCTGCTTGGCCGGAATTCCGAACAACGAAAAAGGTGCCAAGTTCATCCGAACCGTAGAAGCCATCCGGGGGCTTCTGACCTCTACGGAGGAATGGAAAGCTCTTCCGGAATACGAGGTATTCTACGAATGAGGTCACGGGTGTTCCGGCAAGCATAAAACCCAAAACGATATAGGGGCTGTTTAAAAACCCGGGATTTTCTCGGGGGCAAAACAGCCCCTTTTTTTTGCCTTTTTCAAAGTCGCATAAACTGCTGTTTTAGGTTTTTAAACAAGCTTCGCTTGTTTAATTATGGCTCAATGCAAAAGTTTGGGGGATATTAACTGAAGCGTGGTCATTCCGCGCATTCCTTCCGCATCTATTAGGGAACAAAAAACCGTTTGTTTGTGCGACAGATAAATGCCCATTCGAACTGATGGCTGACTTGAGAGATGCGGTTTTAATTCCACTTCCCCCCAAAACTTTGCACTGAACCAAAAAATCAAGTAGCAAAGCCAAAAAAGGGGTCAGAATTCGTGAGCGCAACCGCAAACGGTTCAATGACTCATAGACAGTCAGCATTTGGCAAAGATTACAGTGCAAGTCCATATTCACAGACACTCGCAATCGTATTCCGCAGGATTTCGTATTTTCATCCCGCAAGATTTTGTAATTTCACTCCACAAGATTTTGCAATTTCACTCCACAAGATTTTGCAATTTCATTCCACAGGATTTCGTATTTTCATTCCACAGGATTATAATAAGCACTCACTATCCATACCCCCTGACGGGTCTAGAATGGTGGGTGCTTGACAATGATTACAATCTGTTCTCCTACATTTTTCCGCTTTCCGGGAAGCCCATTTTTTCCGCAAGATCGTGCAGGCTCTTGTTGTATTGCTGCTGCGAAATGGCTCCTTTTTCCAAAAAAAGGTCCAACGTATGCTTCTGCTTGAGAAAAAGCTCTTTCCGTTTGTCCTCGGCTGTATGCTCTGTCTCGATCGTCTGCTCCATTTCCGTAATCCTCTTCTGTGCTTTATTTTGCCCGGTTACCCTTCCGGGTCTACCCGGACCGCCTGCCTGCCCAGATCCCCGTATCTCGCCTTGAGGCGTTCCAGATCATAGGACGTGTTGCCTACAAGAGGATCCGAAACGTAGATCAATCCTTTGTCCAGGTCATATCCGGTCAGGACAACACAATGCTCATACGCTATCCACTGCAGTTTCTCACCTTCCGGCGTGGTCCAGATCGTGGTCAGCCGGGTCTCGTGCAGATTGCTGCTGGTAATCCAGATCAGCACCGGCATATCGTGGTCAATATAGGTGTGCAGCAGATCCTCAAGCGGAGTCCCGATCAGATCATAGGCCTTGGCGTCCTTCCCGGCAGTCCAGAGGTAGGAATTCGCCGTTTGGACGATGCAGGGCGCATAACAGCCGTAGGAACTGTCGGATTCCGGATTTCCGGCAAACGTGGTGCGGAAGTCCGCACCGGACAGTTCCCCGTCCTTCCAGTAAAAATCCATCTTGTCCGCCCGGAAGCCTAGATGGTTGAGCAGAATGGTCAGCGACACGGTCTCGCAGCCGGTAGGGAGTTCCGGATTCTGGAGAATGTTGGTCACCTCGATCCGTTTGACCCGGGCGGCATCCGTTTCCGTACTCTTTGCGGTTTCTGTATCCGGTCTCATCGTCTGTACCTCTCCGTCTGTCTCCGGTGATTCCGTTTCGGTATCGGTTGCCCGCATCTCTTCCGTTTCGGTATCGTTTTTCGTCGCTATTTCGGTCGCCGGG
>JAFYHA010000148.1 GCA_017539425.1 Clostridia bacterium | reverse complement strand
GGAAGAAGTGCTTGAACTCAAGCGCGGGATCCTGAATATGGAAGTCCCGGCCAAGAAGATCGTCACGATCGAACTTTGGTGAAAAGTTTTTGGAGTTCCTCTCCGGCCAAAACCGGGGAGGACTCTTTTTCATGGTGATAGTGAATGATAGATGTAACCGAAGAAGCAAACGTTCAACGCTACCTACTTTACAATAACAGTCTTCTTGCGTATAATGGTCAGCACAAGGGGGTGTGTCCTATGCACAACGTTTCCATTGTAAGGTTCCGTATCGACACCGATCTTAAGAATCAGGCGGATACCTTGTTTCAAACTCTAGGTTTGGACATGAACACCGCATTCAATATGTTTCTTCGTCAATCCGTAAGAGAAGGAAGAATCCCTTTTGAGGCAACGATCGATGTTCCAAACAGCGAGACTGTTGCAGCCATGCTAGAAACAATTCAACTTGCAAACGACCCTTCAACCAAAACTTACAACGTAGAAGATGCATTGAAGGAATTGAAAAAATGAGCAAGCGGGTCATCTGGCCGATTCAAAAACGACAGTATATCATTTTTTTCGGGGGAGAAAACAAGAAGATACCGAACCTCAGGGAGAAATGTATCCCGGACCTGGGCAAGTTTCTGAAGGTCGCGGTATCCTTTGCAAAAATCATATGAACTCTTTTGACATTGTCATTCTGGACCAGAAGACCCTGGGCGACGATATCTGGTTGGACCCCATTGCGGAACTCGGCTCTCTCAGGGTGTATCCCGGGACATCCCGGGAGGAGGTCGTGGACCATATCGGGAACGCCTCCGTCGTATTGATTAACAAGGTCCGTCTGGACCGTGAGGTGCTGAGCCGGTGTCCGGGCGTCCGCCTTATCGGTACGTTCGCCACGGGCTATGACGCCGTGGATATCGGATACTGCCGGGAGAAGGGGATCACGGTCTGCAACGTCGTGGGTTATTCCACCGAAAGCGTGGTCAACGTCACGGTCGGAATGGCCCTGAACCTGTCCTGTCGCTTGGGGGAATACCGGGAACACGTAGTTTCCGGTCTCTATACAAGGGAAGGATGCGCCAATTACCTCAAGCCGGTCTTCCATGATCTGGAAGGCAAGGTCTGGGGCATTTGCGGATACGGCCACATCGGAAGACGGGTCGCGGAGGTCGCAAGGGCTCTGGGATGCCGTGTCCTGTATACAAAGGAACATCCGGATCTTTTGGACCCGGACTGCGTGAGTCTGGACGAATTATGCCGGAATGCGGACATTTTGAGTCTGCATATGCCGCTTACGGACAAGACCCGCAAGCTGTTCGACGCGTCCCGCATTTCCGGTCTCAAGGCCGGAGCCATCTTCATCAACGTGGGCCGGGGAGGTCTCTGCGACGAGGCAGCGCTGGCGGATGCCGTGGAGCAGGGCAGACTTGGAGGCCTCGGTGTGGACGTCTATACCTCGGAACCGTTCCCGGAGAGTCACCCGTTCTACCGGATCCGAAACTGTCCCAATGTCCTCCTGACACCGCATATGGCCTGGGCGTCCGTCAAGGCCCGGGACCGGTGCATCCGGGAAGTGGCGGAAAACATAAAGGCGTTCCAGAACGGAACGCCCAGAAATGTCGTGAGCTGAGGGGATTACCCCTCAGCTTCTTCTTTATAATGCAGGCCGGTCCGGATCAGCTCCTCAACGGAGACGTAAGCGGAACGGAGTGTGCCGTACACGTAGGTGCCGGTCATCCTGAGGAACGAAGTATTCCCGGAGTACCCGATGACGTCGCCGGCGCGGACCGCCTCGTTTTCCGAAATGCAGGGAGAGGACAGACCGGTGTACCAGGTCTTGAGGCCGGCCCCGTGGTCCACGATGACGTAGTATCCGAGATAGTCCGAATGTCCGGTTTTCAGCACGACGCCCGAGTTGAGGCAGGTGACCTCGGTGTACATCGGCATGGCGTAGAACGTGCCGGGTGAGTTGAACGAGCTCTCCCCGGGCCCGTAATCCACCGTATCGCCGTAATGGATGGTGACCTGGCCGTCCTTAGGGGCCTGAAAGTCCGGGCGGAACAAGGGCGTCTGCTGGCCCGAATCCGCCATGGTCCTCTGCAGGCTGCTGAGTTCGGACTGGGCATAGTCGGAAAGGACGGAGTCCAGGACCTCTTCGGGGACCTTTACCGTATGGCTCTTTCGGGTTTTGTCCAGGGAACGGACCGGGATGGTGAACTCGGCCTCGAAAATGTCATAGGTGATCCGGAATGTGTAGGACGGGGTCCCGGCATCGTCGGGGAACGGGATCAGGATGATCACGTCGGAACCGTTCTGCAGTACGGACAGTTCATGCGGATAGCCCTCGGGGGCAAGGCAGACCAGCTTTTCGGGCTGGGCAATTTTTTTGCAGGTGAGGATGCCGATGCCGCCTTCCGCAATGCCGTCCTCCACGTTTAAGAAGAACCGTGTCTCGGACGCGTTGACGACGTGGAAACGGTAGTTGAGCCAGCCGTAGGCCTGGAGCTCCTCCTCCGTATCCCATTCGGCGTGGATCTGGATCTCATAGAAGGGCTCGGACTGGCTTTCGGTGCTGTTGATCAGCGTGCACAGGTCCTCCAGCGTCTGGAGTTCCTGGGTGCCGAAGGATCCGGTCACCGAAACGGTATAGAAGGTGGGTTTGCGGTCGAAGGCGATGCGAAACGTGCCGCTGTACTGATAGGTCTCCACGCTTATGGTCTGGGTCTGGAATCCGTCGAGCAGGGCTCCGTTGAAGGCGCGGAATTTCCAGAACGCGGAGGAGGGCACGATGACCGAGGACTGCATATTCAGCCTTGGCGGGTCCGAATAGGGGTACAGGCAGGCCGCGCACCGGTCGGACATAAGTGCCGTGACCGGGGGACCGGACAGGATCCGGACCAGATTTTCGCCCACGCGCCGGACGTATACGGTCTCCGAATCGGTTTCCCCGGTCCCGAACTGGATGCTCCACACGCTCTCGTCGGTCTCCCGGGTCATCTTCACGGTCAGGTGGGGGACCGAAGGGAAGGAGAGAATGTCGTAATGCAGTTCAGGCTGGGCGGTGTCGATCACATACAAAAGCTTCTTCCCGAAGGACATGGACCGGTAGTCCGGAGTGTCCGGCCAGGCGCCCTGGGAGAAGGATTCCGAGAAATGCCTTCCGTCCTTGTCCGTGACCTCGAACCGGTAGGCCGAGGTCTGCATCTTCTTCGACTGGGCCCAGCCGTTCACGAGAAGGATCAGGATGGTCGGAAAGAGGATCAGGAAGGCGATCAGGGCGATCCTGAGCGGCACCTGGATATTGAATTTGCTGTCAGATGCCATATCGTCGCCTCCGCAAAAAAACAAGAACGGCAGGGATCTGCCGTTCGATATGGGCCATCAGGGACTCGAACCCCGGACCAACCGGTTATGAGCCGGTAGCTCTGACCAACTGAGCTAATGGCCCCCAGAGCAGATTGCATTATACTTGATTTGGGCCGGTTTGTCAAGATGGCCGGCGCTCTTTGGGACCGGCCCGCGGGATTCTTTTCGGATCCGCGGACCGGTCTGTCGGTTTCTATGCGTTGAAGATGTCGATCTGTCCGGATCCGCCCTGGGGAGGGGATGCCGGATAGGGAATGCCCAGATGTTTGTAGGCGAGTTCGGTGACGCAGCGTCCCCTCTGGGTACGGCTCAAAAAGCCGATCTGCATGAGGTACGGTTCGTATACGTCCTCCAGGGTGATGGCCTCCTCGCCGATGGTCGCGGCCAGCGTGTCCAGCCCGACGGGGCCTCCGTGGTAGAACTGGATGATCACCTGCAGCATGCGGCGGTCGGTATTGTCCAGTCCCAGCTTGTCGATCTCCAGCCTCTCCAGGGCATAGGACGCGAGCTCGCTCGTGATCCGGCCGTTTCCGTGCACCTGCGCGAAGTCGCGGGTCCGGTTGAGCAGACGGTTGGCGATACGCGGCGTGCCGCGGGACCGGGACGCGATCTCATAGGCTCCGGATTCGTCGATCTCGATGCCCAGGATCCCGGCGCTCCGCTTGACGATGGTCGCCAGCTGCTCGGGAGTGTACAGGTCCAGCTTGAGATGGATCCCGAACCGGTCCCGAAGGGGCTGCACCACCTGTCCGGACCTCGTGGTCGCCCCGATCAGGGTGAAGCGGGCCAGGTCGATGCGCAGGCTGCGGGCGGACGGACCGTTGCCGATGATGATGTCCAGCGCGTAGTCCTCCATGGCGGGGTACAGGATCTCCTCCACCTGTCTGGGCAGGCGGTGGATCTCGTCGATGAAGAGCACGTCCCCTTTGGACAGGTTGGTGAGCAGCGCGGCCAGGTCGCCCTGCTTCTCGATGGCCGGGCCCGAGGTGACGTGGATGTTCACGCCCATCTCGTTGGCGATGATGTTGGCCAGCGTGGTTTTGCCGAGACCGGGAGGGCCGAAGAGCAGCACGTGGTCGAGGGCTCCGCCGCGCTGTTTGGCGGCCTCGATGTAGACCTTGAGATTTTCCTTGTTCTTGTCCTGGCCGATGTACTCATCCAGAGTCTTGGGGCGCAGGGAAGTGTCCATGTCCTGGCCGTCCTCGGGGGACGCGGCCGCGGACACGATCCGGTTTTCGCCTTCAAAATCAAATTCGTTCTCGATGTTCATCTATCAATCTATCCTTTTTTCTGGTTCAGCTTGCGGAAGGCTTCCTTGATGATCTCCTCCAGGGTGAGTTTGTCCAGGTCGATGTCCTTGAGCAGGGTCAGGGCCTCGGAGCGGTTGTAGCCCAGGACCATGAGGGCCTCGACGGCTTCGTTCAGCTTGCCCTTGCCTCCGGCGGGTGAGGATCCGGTGACTATGGAGGAGGAGAAGCCGGAGGAGGATCCCGTCTGCCCGGCGGACAGCTTGTCCTTGAGCTCCAGCACGATCCGGTTTGCGGTCTTGGTCCCGACGTTCTGGGCCTTGGAGATCGCCTTGACGTTTTCGGTCACGACGGCCGTGGCCAGTTCCTCGGGGGTCATCAGCGACAGGATGTTGAGGGTCACCCTGGGGCCGATCCCGCTCACCGTGATCAGCAGCTTGAAGGTGTTGAGTTCGGCTTCGGTGAGGAACCCGAACAGTTCGATGTCGTCCTCGCGGACCGCGAGATGAGTGAACAGCCGGACCTTCTCGCCCACCCGGATGCCCGAATAGGTGTTCTCGGAGATCGACAGCTTGTATCCGACGCCTCCGACGTCCACGACGGCGT
>JAFYHA010000147.1 GCA_017539425.1 Clostridia bacterium | reverse complement strand
TTGACGATAATGGGTGTGTTCCCCTTATTGTCTACGATGGTTGCAAAGTTTCGAACACCCGGATCCAGCATGGCTACACCGGCTTCACTTGGTATGTCCTTGACACTTGTACACTCAGCTTTTTTGTCTGCCTTGATTCCGTCATCCGTAATGAACTGGATCTGGTAGATTCCGCAATACGGAACCACGCGGACTTCGATTAGTTTATCCGCAACATGGGGCAGTTTGGATACGTCGAGTTTTTCCCTGCACTTAGGGAACCTGAGAAGACCGTTCTGTATTTTGCATGCTATATTGCTGAATACGGCCGTTTTATGGTCCGAATGAATGTATTTTGGGATCTTTGGCATTCCATTCAACGAATCCGGATTTGAACCATGCTTCTTGATCAGTTCAAAATACGAGTTCCATGCCTGCACACATTCCCGGATGGCAGCCTGTATCACATGTGCATGATGCGATCTGTAATCCACATTGTCTGATTCCTTGAATATGGCATCAAGTGCGTAATAGTTCAGAAACCAATGTTCCCGGGTAGGCAGATCGAACAGTACGGCTTTCTTTCCGTTTGCCTGTTTCTTTAGTGCTTTTTCATTATGGGTATGGATCCCTTCCTGAACGATCTGAAGCACTTCGTTCTCGTTACTTGTCCTTTTGCTTGCTTCTTTAGCCAATCCGGTCATTGTGTTCCGGATGTAGAAGTTTGCGACATTGTACATTTTCTTGGTCATTTGAGTGACTGTATCGCAGAACTCAAACAACGGATGCTTCGGTTTGATGTTGATTTTTTCAACGTGATACATATACGTAATACCTCCTTTCTTCGTGAATTTTTCTGATGATTTCATTGTACCAAACTGACCGACAGGGGTCAACAGATTCTCTCCGAAAAAGAGGTGTTTGACAAAAAATTGCTGTAAGTTGTATAATTGAAATGGTTGCCTTTCATCCCATGACTGAAGTCACGGGTGTTCCCGGCAAGCATAATATTTTCAGTTATCGTTACCCCGTCGCACCGAGCTGTCCTTCTGCGGCTCTCAAATCCTGCGTTCCCCGTTTCACCGGCTGGAGCTGTTATGACAAAGACAAAAAAACTCACATTCTGGGAATCTGTCATGCTTGTTGCCGGAGCCGGTATCGGAACCGGCATCATCACCATTCCGTATGCCATCAGCCAAATCGGCGTCTTCGGGGCCGCCACAGCCTTGCTCTCCGCTTTCGTCATCAGTATTTTGACGTATCTGATCCTGGCGGATCTAGTCCGTAATTCAACTCAGTCCGACGATCTGATCGGCGCCCTGACCGAACATCTGTGCAAAGGAAAAGGTCGGAAATTTTTCAGCGTACTCTTTCTTGTCCTTTTGGCCTTGCTACTTCTGGAATTCCTGGTCGTTTATTCATTGTGCGCAGGAGACGTCCTCTCAGATCTTCTTGGGATCAGCAGAGCCGTATCCATCCTTATATTCTATTTCCTGGCTTCCTTAATCGTATTCTTTGGCGTAAAAGGAATGGGCGTGGGTGAAAAGATATCCGTCTTACTGATCGGTGCTGTGGTCATAGTCTTGACCGTACTGGCCTTCTTTCATAAAAACGGCAGTTTTCCCCTGACCTTCGGTAACCCGGGCAAAGTCTTCGCCGTTTACGGTCTGTTCATGTATTCCATGTCCTCGACTTTTGCCGTTATCCAGACCTGCAATCATATTGAAAAGCCGGAGCAGACGGGCAAGGCGATCATCGCGGGGACAGCGGTAAACGCAGGCATCACTGCAGTGTTCTCCATTGCGGTCATAATTGGATCAAAAGCCGTAACGGAAACCGCAACGATCGGACTTTCAGACGGAATCGGGATACCGTTCGTAAAAGTGCTGTGCTCCATACTGATCATCGGTGCGATGTTCACCTCTTTCTGGTCCATAGGCTTTGCGTTTTCGGACGTTGTGAGCAACCGTTTCAAACTGGACACCCGCCTTTCCTGGCTTATCACAACTGTACCTGCAATACTCTTGGCTGTTTTGCTTCCTTTGAGTATACTGAATTATGTCCAGATCGGCGCAGGCGCCCTCTCCATTGTTTTTCTGGCCGTGGTCTTCCCCGCTTACAAGCATGCCGTTTCCAATCCCATCCAACCGCCGCTTCTCGGAAAGTTCTCCGGCAAGTGGCCTCTCATACTGTTTGTCGTCATCGGAACAGTGCTGATGGCGGTCTCGTCCCTGATTCCCGTCTCTTAACCAAATCCCACTGGGGGTGATGAATTTCTATGGCCTTTTCGATTTATGCGGCAAAGCCGGAAGACGGAAAAGAACTGACCCGCATTCTGGAGAGTTCAACCAGCAACGGTCTTGCGGACCTGATCTATACACGAAGGCCGGATGCATATGAGTCCTATATGAAGGAACCCGGTGAAGCCAGAGTATTTGTCGCCAGAACGGACGGCCGGGTGATTTGCACCTGCGCCGAACTTGTCCGTAATATATATCTTGGCGGAAAAGAAAGCAAAGCGGCCTATATCTGTGGCTTTAAAAAAGATCCCGGGCATCCCGGGAACGCCGGAATCAGTGCGAATATGATCCGGGAACTCCAGCGTGATGATATCTGTTTCTATTACTTCGGGGTCTTGTCCGACAACGAAAAAGCAAAAGCCATGTTTGAAAAAAAGATGAGCCTGCTGTCCATAAAACGGGTGGTTTCCTTTCAGACCTATATTCTGAATCCAAACGTCAGGATCAAGGCCCCGAAGCACTCGTTTACCTTCAGGCAGGCCCGGGAAGACGATCTCCCCCTTATTCTGGCTTTTTTGAATGCAGAAGGACGAAAAAAGGATCTGTTTCCGGTCGTCAACTCATTGGAGCCCTTTTACAACCTGCACGCAGAGGATTTCTATCTGCTTATGAACGGAGAAGAAATACTCTCCTGTGCGGCATTGTGGGACTCGACTTCCTACAAACAATATGTGGTAAAAAAATACAGCAAACTGGCAAAAATCGCGAGAATTGCCAATCCGATCGTCTCGGCTCTTGGCTATGTTAAACTGCCCAAGGAAAACAGTCCCCTCCGTTTTCCGACGTTGTCCTTCTTCGTCACAAAAAACGATGAGCCCGATTACTATTTCATCATGCTGAACGAAATCCGGAAAGAGGTGGCCAAGACGTACGGAATCTATGTTTTCGATGTTCCGGACGGCCATTTCGCAAAAACGGTCCTGGACAAACTCCCAAGAATCTGTTTTGGCACGACCATGTATTCCATTCAATTCCCGTGGAGCACCCAACCGTACACCGATCCGGATCCGGGACATATATCCGTTGAGCGCGGGCTGTTGTAACCCAGATGCCTGGATCGCCCCGGGACTCTAAGGCGTTTACATGGTGCATCAGTTCAGAAAACGCCGGCAGAACCGTTTGTCCGTTCTGCCGGCGTTATGGCAATTAGCCCCGGTCTATTTTCCGTTCAAGGCCACAAATCGGTCTACTGCGTCCTCAATCGAGAATTTACCGTGTCCTTTGATATAGGTCATAATGGTATCCTGGAACCGATCATACCAGTGGGCGGGAATCTTCTCAATCCCGACACACGCGCCCACGATCGAACCCACCGTCGCACCCGTGCAGTCGTTGTCCAATCCGATGGCGATGCATTGCGAGACGGTGGCCTCATAATCGCCCTTTCCCAGCATCAGCGCAAACACTATGGCCACCATGTTGTTGATCGTATGGACCGGATGCATTCCGGCAAACCGCTCGTCGATGAGCATACGGGCACGGGCGTAATTCGTGACCTCCCCCTCTTTGGACAATGCCCATTCCAATGCCTGGTACAGTTCAGACTCTTCCGGTATCTGTTTCATACCGATCCTGACGGCATCCAGCGGAGATGCAGCCGTGAACGCGGCCGCGATCGTAGCCGCGCAGAACATCTCCCCGTAAATTCCGTTTTTCCGATGGGTCAGATAGGCATCCGCATAAGCTGCCTTAGCCGCTCCTACCGGATCCCCGGCAAATGCATATCCGAACGCATCTGCCCGGATGGCGGCACCGATCCACTCGACATACCCGTTATAGCAGGCTGCGCATTCGGCCCGCGTTCCGGCTCTCAACTGGCTCAGGGCCTCGTCCTCCGCCGTGCATGCGATGGGCAGAATATCCAGCCACAGTTGTCCGACATTGTCTACCGTATACTGCTTTCCGTACTTTTCCAGCAACAGAAGGTTCAGCATCACATAGGTCACGTCATCATCCCCGGCTGCACAGCAGATGTTCTGCTCCAGATAATCGGTAATGTTGTTGATCCCGTAATGGAGATAGGATCCTTTGTCGGTTCCCCTCCAGTACGTGACAGGCGGAAACGACGTCCCGGTCTCGTAGGCGATAGCCTGCATTCTGAGTATCGGATAGTTCTCCACCGGCACGCCGAGCATACACCCGGCCAGACGCCCGACCAGCGCCCCCTTGATCCGGTTGCGTAAATTGTCCGGCTGCTTTGGAGAAACGTCCGCATTTTGGGGTCGGCATTTCAAGATTTCCTGCAGGTCATCCGGTTGTTTGCTATCCTGGTTTTGGTACATCGTTATTTCCTCCGTGTCCGGTCATCTTTTCTCTGCTTTCCTTTCCGGTCGTATTCGCCCGGCAAAGAACTCTGAATGGATGATTCCTTTTAATCCAGTATACCATATTCTCGGCGTTTTACTACATTTTGCCTGTCTTTTTTTGGTAAGGGATTGAAAAAAGTTTCAGATTCAAGGATAATTGAAGAGAACTCTTTCATTCCGTATCAGGAGGCACCTATGTTCCGAACTATGCGAAGATGCAAGCAGCAGCTTTCCGTCGATGAATGCAAAGCCATTCTCCGGGCCGAAACGCGGGGCGTTCTGTCTATGCTGGGAGAAGACGGGTATCCGTATGGGATCCCCATGAATCACTGGTATTGTACAGAAACCGGAAAACTCTATTTCCACGGTGCAAAAGAGGGCCTAAAGATCGAACTTCTCCGTAAACACGAAAAGGTTTGCTTTACCGTCTTTGACAAAGGCACTCAAAAAGAGGGAGACTGGGCTCTGGTCGTACGAAGCGTGGTGGTCTTTGGAAAAATGTCCTTCGTGGAGGATGAGGAAACCGCAAAGCGCGTCTGCACGGAACTGTGCCGGAAGTTCACAAATGACGAAGACTACATTCGTCGGGAGCTGGAAACCTCTTTGCAACACGTCCTGTGCCTGGAGCTGTCTCCAGACCATATCGTCGGTAAAAGGGTTACGGAATCGTAGCCCGTATTCATAGATCATTTTGGGAAAGGAACCAAAACAAATGAGCAAGATTCTGGTCATCTCCACAAGCCTACGGGCCAAAAGCAATTCTGACATCCTGGCAGGGCGGCTGATCGAAGGAGCCCGGGAAGCCGGGCATGAGGTTGAGCAAATCAGCCTCAAAGGAAAGGACATCCGTTTCTGCATCGGATGCCTCGCCTGTCAAAGGACCCAGAAATGTGTGCAAAAAGACGATGCAGCTGACATTGTGGCAAAAGTCAAGGACGCAGACACCCTGGTCTTTGTCACACCCATATACTATTACGAAATGAGCGGTCAGATGAAGACACTTCTGGACCGGCTCAATCCCCTGTATGCGGCCGAATACCGTTTTCGCAACGTGTATATGCTTTCGGTCGCAGCCGATGATGATGCGCATACACCTGACAGAGCCCTGAGCGGCCTGCAAGGCTGGATAGACTGCTTCGAAAAGGCTGCCCTTGCCGGATCTCTCTTCTGCGGGGGCATTTCCGATCCCGGTGAAGTTTCCGCAAACACCGAAAGTCTGTCAGCCGCGTATCAGTTTGGACGATCCTTGACATAGTCCGGGTCCCCTCGGTTTCTCTGCTCTTACTCGTAAGTATTTTTTCTGTTCTATGACAAAACACTTTTCCAATATGCGGGCGCTAAGCGGACTGCTTGCCGAAGCGCTGAACCTGATCGATTCCAATATCGAGAACCATCACCAGCAAACGGCCTATCTGGCCTATATGATCGCCAAGGCTGCAGGGCTAGATACCCGCGCCCTTGAACTGGTCCGCCTCGCTGCGCTGATGCATGACATTGGATTCATCACCATGGAGGATCCGGGCAGCCTGGAGGAACTGGAAAGCCACGCTGTCCAGATATCCGAAATCGGCGCGCGGTTGATCGAAGGATTCCCGAACGCAGAACCCGTCGCGCAAGTCGTCAGGTATTGTCAAAGCGGATGGTACCGCTTTCTGGCTCTTCCCGATGAGAAGAAGCCTGCCCTGCAGTACAGCGCACGCATTGCCAACATCGTGCATCTGGCCGACGTGGTCTCCGCCCTGCTCCGCAAAAACGTCCCCATTCTGAATCAGGTTAAGGATATCCGCGATGGCGTTTCATCTCTTAGAGGCTCTGAATTTTCGGAAGAGGCGGTGTCCGCGTTCCTGTCCGCAAGTGAAAACGAATATGTCTGGATGGATCTTCGCTACAATCCCCTTTTCCTGGACCAGTGGACCGGAACAGGAGAAGAATTCTCCCTTGAGCGCACGGTCGAAATGACCTCCGTCATCTCCCGCGTCATAGACTTTCGCTCTTCGTTTACGGCAATGCACTCCGCCGGTGTAGCTGCAGCGGCCGTTGCATTGGCCGGCTTTGCCGGAATGGATGCAGACTGTTGCCAGGAAATCCAGGTTGCAGGCCTGCTCCACGACATTGGGAAACTAAAAATCCCGAGAGCCATACTGGAAAAACCCGGGCGTCTTACGGAAGAAGAATTCAACATTGTAAAAGAGCATCCGTACTACACTTATCTGCTCTTGAGCCGTGCGGAGGGGTTTGAACGGATTTCCAGGTGGGCTGGATATCATCACGAGAAGCTCAACGGAACCGGCTATCCGTTTCATCTGGCTGCGGCCGAACTGGATACCGGGGCACGTATCATGGCCGTCTCCGATATTTTTTCTGCCGTTGCCGAAGACCGTCCCTACCGTCCCGGAATGGGCAAAGAATCCACTGTTGCAGTCCTGAACCAAGCTGCCCGCTCCGGCGGCATTGATCCGGACATCGTAACGCTGCTCTATGATCATTATGATGATGTTGACCATCTCCGCTCCCAAGCCGCCCTTGCGGCGGGCAAACGGTACGACCTGTCCATACGGAGCCTGTCTTCTCTCCCCGCTTCGGAAGAAGGATAGATCCGGAATCTATGGCAACTGCCCGTTGCTTGCTTCACGTTCCCTTTTGTGATACGATTCTTTCCGGAGGTGATCTGTATGCAGACAAAAGATGTCATATTGAATCTCAGAACCAGGATGGGGCTTTCCCAGGAAGAACTGGCCCAAAGGGTGTTTGTCACACGTCAGGCCGTTTCCCGTTGGGAAACCGGCGAGACCATTCCGAATACAGAAACCCTGAAATTGCTTTCCCAGTGTTTCAGCGTTTCGATCAATACCTTGCTGGGCTCTCCCCGCCAGCTTTTCTGCCAGTGCTGCGGCATGCCGCTTCAGGATGAGATCCTCAGCCGGAACGCAGACGGCACGCTGAATGAAGATTACTGCAAATGGTGCCTTGCCGACGGAAAATTCACATACTCCGACATGGACGACCTGATCGAGGTCTGTGTACCCCATATGACCGGAAACGGGTTCTCGGAAGAACAGGCACGGGCCTATATGAAGGAGCGCCTGCCTCAGCTGGAGTACTGGAAACACACTCGTGGCCAAGAGGAAGGGCAGGATCTGGAAGCACTCAAGGAACAGCTGCTTGCCGAGTTCAACGCTTTGGAAATTCCGGGCATGCCCAGAGTGGAGAAGCTCTACGCGCTTGCCGGCAGCGACGTGAACCTGCGCTATCCTTTGCCCGGCGGACAAACGGCATCCTTCTTGAACGATAACGTCACCTATCTGGGCAATCAGCTGGTTTCCGGGCAGGACGAAGGACGCTTTTTCGGTATTCTGGGCTGCGATGCTTTTCTCCTCGTTGCATCTTACGGAGAAAATGGAAAGGATCCGGAACTCCTTCTCTACCGCAAGCGGTGACTCCTATCCAATACAAAAAGCAGGTCCTGCATCGAGGACCTGCTTTTTGTATTGGATCACCGGTCTTCCCGGAAATAGGGCAACCCCAGACTGGCCGGTGGTTGCGTCTCCTTCTTGTTGAAGAAACTGATGACGATCAGGATAAGCGCCGTAGCGGCATACGGAACCACTTTCAGGATCTCTTTTTCCGCCAGTCCGACACCTTCGATATATCTCGGAAGAATGTACAAAAACCCAAAGATAAAGGATCCGAAGATGCTGATGTTGGAGCGCCACAGTGAAAAGATGACCAGTGCAACGGCCAGCCAGCCCATAGCGTCAATCACATATTCGAGAGACCCTCTCGTGCAGTCCAGCAGATAAAAGGCTCCGCCTACCCCGGCAATGGCTGCGCCAAGGATACAGGAAACGTATTTATAGCGGATGACCGGAATGCCGGCTGCATCCGCAGCTGCGGGGTTTTCGCCTACAGCCCTGAGTGAAAGGCCGGTCCGGGTGCGCTTGAGCACAACGGAAACGACGATGGCAAACACGATGCCGAGATAAACCAGCACACCGTGAGACATGAAGATTGTCGTGAACCAGTTGTCCGGAGTGGACGCTCCGAAAAACAGGGACGGTGTGAAAGCATACCGGCTGGCCGGAGCGAACAAGATCTCCTTGTCGCCCATCTGGGTTCCCCAGAATCCCAAGACTCCGGCACCGAACGTGGTCAGCGAAAGACCGGTCACGTTCTGGTTGCACCGCATCGTGATGGTAAATACACCGTAAAGCAGCCCGCCCAAAGCTCCGAACAGCATCGCCATGAACACGGCCAGGAGTACGACTATAAACGCGGGGGCTCCTCCCTGGTACGCCCAGTAGGCACCCATACAGCCGCCTACACCGCCCAGACACATGATACCCGGTATACCCAGGTTCAGGTGACCGGCTTTTTCGATCAGGATTTCTCCGGTCGATCCGTACAGAAACACGATTCCGAAACGGATGGCCTGCGTTATGATCATAATCATGTCGGCTACCTCCTATTCCGGATCCCGGGCTACCGGCTTCTGTTCGGGCTCTGTCGGTGCGGTCTCATGCGGTTTCTTCTCGGCCTTCGGGCGGAAGTGGATCTTGAAGTTGATGAAAAACTCGGTGGCGATAATGAAGAAGAAGAAAATGCCAACCATCATTCCCGCGTAACTGTTGCCCAGCCGTGCCATATTGCCGACCTGCGTAGCCCCGCGCGTAATAAAGACGACGAGAAAAGATGTCAGCACCATCGCCAGAGGATGGAAATGGGCCAGCCAGGAGATCAGGACTGCGGTAAATCCACGTCCGGCCACGGTGGACTGCATCGTACTGTCGGACAGGAAACTGGCATCCTTGACGGATACGAGAAGGAATCCGACCAGACCGCTGATCAATCCGCAGAGGAACAGCGTGCGTACGACGACCCGTTTGGTGTTGATCCCGACATAGCGGGCGGTGTTGGGGGCTTCGCCCACAACCGAGATCTCGTAGCCGTGCTTGCTGTATTTCTGATAGACGAACATCACTACGGTCATTACAACTGCGGCAGAGACAATGATCCAGAAGTCTCCGCTGCCCAACGAAGAGAGTGTTCCGGAATCAAAATTCAGGATACCGGTCCCCATCGGCACGACTTTCTTGATCAGATAGGCGCCCAGGCAGATGGCAATGTAATTGAACATCAGCGTAAGCAGCGTTTCGTTTGTGTTCCATTTGGCCTTGAACAGTGCCGGGATCACCGCCCAGATGACGGCCATCACCAATGCGGTCACAAAGGACAACACGATCGTCCCCCAGACCGGCATTTTTCCGGACGTATACGATACGATCAGTGCGCACCCGAAGGCGCCCATCATGGCCTGCCCTTCTCCGCCTATATTCCAGTATCGCATTTCAAAGCAGGGGGTTACCGCCAGTGCCAGAAGCAGCAGGATGGAAAGGTCTCTCAGCAGGGCCCGGACCAGCATACCCGACCCGAAGGCACCTTCAAACAGATGTTTGAAGAAAAAGCCGAATGACACTTTTCCGGAAAGCAGGCAGCTGACCAGACAGCAGACCAGAATCGAAAGCACGAACGCGCCGATCCGGATCAGCCATGCAAACCGTGCTGAAACATTCAGCCTCCGGGTCAGATGGACCAATGGTTCCCTGACGTGCTTGGAATTGTTATCCATTGTCCTCTCCCTTCTCCTGCATCTCTTCATACGTATAATTCTGAATCTTGTCCGGAACCTTGGTCATTAAAAGACCCACTTCCTCTTTGGTCACCTTCCGGGCATCCACGATGCCGGACACCTGCCCTCCGCACAGAACCAGAATGCGGTCGCAAAGGGCGAGCAGCACGTCAAGATCTTCCCCGACATACACAACGGCCACGTTGCGCTGCTTCTGACTGTTCAGCAGATTGTAAATGGTATAGCTGCTGTTGATGTCCAGTCCGCGCACCGGATAGGCGGCCATCAGGACCTTCGGTGAGGACGCGATCTCACGCCCGACCAGCACTTTCTGCACATTGCCGCCCGACAGTCTGCGGACGGGGACCATGTCGTTGGGAGTAACGACTTCGAGATCCCGGATGATATCATCGGCCAGCTGTTTGGGCCTCTTCCGGTTCACGAAAACCGAGTTGCCTTTGCGGTAGGAACGAAGCATCATGTTGTCCACAATGCTCATACTGCCCACAAGCCCCATATTCAGCCTGTCTTCCGGAACAAAGGAGAGTTTGATGCCAAGTTCCTGGATTTCCCTCGGACTCTTGTCCTTGAGATCAATGATCTCGTCTTCATAGAACAGGATCTGTTCGTCTTCGACCAGGCGGATGATCTCCTTGTTTTTTATGTTCGTCAGGTCCACGCGTTCTCCGTTGGGATAATGAAACCGTCCCTCAGCCGCCATGGCCTTGATTTTTTTCAAGTCGTGATGATAGAACGTGACCGGCCGGTCACGCTTCGGATTGTGGAAAATCACGTCTCCCGAAGCCTTCGGCTGCAATCCGGCGATGCCCTCCAGAAGTTCCTTCTGTCCGTTTCCGGAGATGCCGGCGATTCCGAGGATCTCCCCTCCGCACACATCAAAGGAAACTTTGTTGACAACCGTCCTTCCCTCCTTGTTGACCACGGACATATCCCGGATCAGCAATCTGGGCTTCGGATTATCCGGAAGTTCGCGATTGATATTGAGATCGATCTTCTGACCGACCATCATATCCGTGAGTTCCTTTTCGGTCGTTTTGGCGGTTTCGACCGTGGCGATGTGCTCACCCTTGCGGAGCACGCAGACCCGGTCGCTGATCGCCATGACCTCGTTGAGCTTGTGCGTGATAATGATGATGCTCTTGCCTTCGTCACGCATCTTCCGAAGAACGGCAAACAGTTTGTCTATCTCCTGCGGTGTCAGAACGGCGGTCGGTTCATCCAGGATCAGGATGTCCGCGCCTCTGTACAGCACCTTGATGATCTCGACGGTCTGCTTCTCACTGACAGACATATCGTAGATCTTGCGGGACAGATCGATGCCGAACCCATACTGGTCAACCGTACTCTGCAGTTTTTTGACACGGTCACGGGACAGATGGTTGAATTTGATCCACCTAAAAAACTTAGGTCCTTTTCCGTAATCGTCGGGCATCCTCTCACCCAGGAGAATATTATCGGCGGCGGTAAACAGGTCGACCAGTTTGAAGTGCTGGTGGATCATCCCGATATGAAGGTTGAATGCATCGATCGGAGATTTGATGACCGCCTCTTCCCCTCGCACGATAATTTTGCCGCTATCCGGGGTATAAATACCGGCAATCATATTCATCAGAGTCGTCTTGCCGCTTCCGTTTTCACCAAGTATGGACAGGATTTCCCCTTCGCGCAGATCCATATTGACATTTTTGTTGGCCACCACCTTTGTTCCGAAGGCTTTCGTGATGCCAACCAGTTCTATGGCTAATTGATTCCCCATATCGTACCTGTGCTTTCTCAAAAAGGGCATAGGGACCGGCAGAAACCTACCAGTCCCCATTCCCTGTATTCAATTCTGCGTCATCTGCAGAATCCGCATATGATCAATCTAGATTTTCGTATCCAGCAGGTTGATGCCGTCGATGGTCAGATCGAAATACGGGGCCGAACGATATTCGGATTCGTGGAAATAGCCGTTCGAAATGGCTTCCGTCTCGCCCTTATAATCGCCCATATCATCAACGTCTGCCATATAAGTCGTCAAAGCTTCGCCATTAACAGTGAACTTGCTGGTGTCAAACACTTTCAGTGTACCGTCGGCCAGAGCCTTGCGGACTTCGATTACCTTTTCCAGCGTCCCGTTGGCCACAGAAGCACCGAGGTTGGTCAGTTCAACGGAACCGGTCTTGATCGTACCGATGTAATCCTTGACGGCAGTCTTGTTGTTGACTTTGCAGTCGATCAGGTATTTGTAGTACGGGCTCCAGTTGATACGGCTGGAGATCAGGAACGTGTTCGGGCAAGCAGCAAAGGTCGATCCGTTGTAGCTTACGTTCGGAACACCGGCTTCTTCGCAGGCGTTGGGAGCGCCCATACTGTCTGCGTGCTGGCTGATCAGGACACATCCGCTGGAGATCAGTTTCTTTGCGGCGTTGTTTTCGGCAGTCTCATCATACCAGCTGCCCGTGAAGGTCACATCCATGGTCGCGGTCGGAACGATGGAACGAACGCCCAGGAACCAGGAGGTATAGCCACTGATTACTTCCGCGTAGGTAAATGCGCCGATGTAGCCGACTTTGGCCTTGTCAGCGGTGATTTTGCCGGTGTCGATCATTTCTTTCAGCTTCAGCCCGGCCACAACGCCGGCCACATAGCGGCCTTCATAGATCGATGCAAACGCATTGACATAGTTGGGCAGATCCGTGTTGGTGTGCGCCTTGGTACCGGTGCAGTGTGCGAACAGAACGTTCGGATACTGTTTGGCAGCTTCCATCATATACGATTCATGGCCGAAACTGTCCGCAATGATGACCTGGCATCCAGCTTCCGCCATCTCAACAGCCTTGTCCTTGCATTCAGCACCTTCCGGAATACCGGTCGCGATGATAACCTGCTCATCCTTCAGGCCAAGCTCCTTCTGGACATTCTCCATAGCGACGATAAAGTTCTTGTCGTAGGTGGAGTTCTTGTCGTGCAGGCAGATCAAGCCGATCTTGAATGTAGCCGGAATCTCTCCGTTCACCTTCTGCTCGACGATGCCATCAAAGGGCTTGAGCTCGATTTCCTTCTTGGCTCCAGAGGCGTCGCCGCACCCTGCGAGACAAGCGGCCAGCATGATCGTCGCCAAAATGACGGCAATGACGCTAATCAGTGTCTTCTTCATAGCTTTTCATCCTCCAAAAATGCTTTGCTTATGCGATCCGCCAGCTTTCGGGCCGGCGATAACATACAAAAAAACGGGAAACAGACCTGTCTGCTTCCCGTGCCCGCTTTGCAACTCCTTTTTGAGTTGCCTGAAACCAATAGTCGTGACTTGGGGCGTCACGGTAGAGACTTTTGAGCCCTTGGGAACCAAACATTCAAAGATATATCGGTTAAATTTTCCATACAATTCTAATAATTTCATTCTAGCATAGGCACTAATAAAAGTCAACATAATCACTACAAAAAAGTTATTTTGTTGCGTGCGCGCGGACGCTCGCAAACAGGCAGCGCCGCAATGCGGTTTTCCGCCTGCGGCGCTGCCCGGTATCTCCCCTTGACCGGATGCACTAGGAAGGATCTTCCTCCCATATGATCGTTGTGTCATTCTCGATTGGCTGATCAAAATCAAATTTCCAGTGACCGTTTGGTGTCGGTTGGATCGTCGGGCAGACGACCTTTTCCCCTTTTTTGACACGTACGACCGCAAATATCGTGCCCTCAACCGTAAATGTCACCTCGCTGGTTTCTGCTTTTCCGGTTTTCTCTTGAATCGCCTCTTCCAGCATGTTTTGGTCAAATTGATATTTTTGGCTGTCTTCCTGCGCACTCGTGAGCATAAACTGCAGGATGCCTGCTGTCAGAGTGCGGAGATCAGCGCTGGCACGTTTCTCCACTTGGGCCTCCATCGAGTCCTTGATGACGATCTCAGCCCCTTCACCGGCGCGTATCTTATGGGCTTCAATATCGGAATTAGGGATATTAGGATTGAAAGGTCTCGCTTCAACCTCTCCTTCAAAAACATCCACCTTCACGTGAGCCGTCACATCATCCCCCAAGTAGGAGACCATCAACATTGTTCCCCGGATAGCCATCGTAGAATTGGACGCATTGATCTCATAGCTGGAGTTTTCATTCAGCTTGGAGTCAACCCGGTTCACGATGGTGCCCTTGACCAGGTTGATTGTGGTCTTGGAAGCTTCCGGGGTCCCTTCCGCAATGATTTCAACCACCGTTTCAGGCTCCGCCAGAATATACTTGTCCGAGTCCAGCTTCAGATAGACACGGCTTTCCGTCCCGACGGTCAGCACATCGCCGGACTGCAGCCTCATATTGGGATAGGCTTTCAGTTGTCCTACGTTTTCCCTGTCTACCGTAACAATTCCTTCAGAGTTATAGATTTGAATTATGCGATAGGATTCGGCTTTCTTGGGTTGGGAAAGCACGATCACAAGCACGATCGTGACGGCGGCAACCAGCACAACCGCTCCCAGAATGATCCATAGTTTAGCATTCTTAACCATTGTTATCTATCCTCTCTTTTGCCTTAGACCGTCCTGAAGAAACCCTGGGATCGGTCTTGTGTCATAGCCTTGATCTCCTCATCCGTAAACCGGCTCAGGGCTGCTTCCAGCCCGTTCACCATCCGTTCATCCAGCTTTCCGGCCTTGGCCATATCCTTCAGAATGGCAAACGCTTTCGGTCTGGGAATCGGCGTCTTGTACGGTCTGTCCGACGACGTCAGGGCATCATAGACATCCGTGACCGCCAGGATTCTGGCGCCCGCGTCCAGCTGATCCGCCTTCAGGTGATTCGGATATCCGCTCCCGTCCAGACGTTCATGATGGGAAACCGCCAGCCGGATTACGTCTCCGTATTCCTTGTTGAACTGGACTTTCTCCAGAATCTGTTTTGTCATGTCTACATGACTTTCAATGATTTTTCTTTCTTCATCCGTGAGCGTTCCGGTCCGGATCGACAGACAGTCCGCTTCATAGTCCGTCAGGAACCGGATGACGCTTCCGTCCGGCTTGCGGTATGTCTGCCCGGCAATCTCGGCGGATCTGGCCAGCTCCTCGTCCGAAAGGACTCCGACCCGGTTGATCTTCTGGATGAAGTCCAGGCTGTCTTTGAGATTCCTGTGCTTTTCCTGCCTCTCTTCTTCGGAGATCGTACCCTTGAAATAGTCCAGATCATAGTAGGCCGCCAGCAGTTCAAAGCGGTTCCGAACGTCCTCCAACCGGTCTCCGAGTCTGGAATCCTTGTTCATCACGGAAAGCGGGACTACCATTTTCCCTACATCATGCAGGGCCGCCGCCATCAAAAGCTGAACCCGGTCCCGTTTTTCAAAGTAGAAGTCTTTCTGTATACAGTCTTTGTAACTGTCATTCAGATAATCCACCAGCAGTCCGGTATAGATGGTCACTTTCCGGGTGTGTTCCCCGTTGTATGGCGTCCGTTCGTCAACCGCGGTCGCAAAGGCGTTGACAAACGAATGCAACTGGTTGCGGATCTGTTCGATATAAATGGCATTCAATATGGTGACAGCAGCCATGGAGCCAAGCGAGCGGATCACAAACTCGTCTTCCGCATCGAATGCCACGACTTTTCCCGTTTCGCGATCCTGTGCGTTAATCAGCTGAAGGACCCCGACCAGAGTCCCCTCGGCATCCATCAGCGGGATCACCAGCATGGAACCCGTGTGATAACCCGTGATCGAATCGTATTTCTTGGGCCCCGAAAAATCGAACATCGTACTGTGGTAGACATCCGGAACATTGACCAGCTTCCGGTGGATCGCAGCATACGCGCAAACATTCTCCTCTTTCAGTGGAACCGGGGGCAGGTCGATTTCTTCCCCATTCTCCCCGCGGCTGACATTCTGGGACAGCGTCTTCATGATTTTGAACGAAAGGCTGTTGTCTTTGTACAGATACAGAGTGCCGGCGTCACAGTTCGTAATGCTCATCGCCGTGCTGATCAGCATCTCATACAGCTTGTTGCGGTCCTTTTCCGTAGTCAGCGCGATGCCGCTGTTCAGGATGGACCGAAGTTGTGAATAAACCAGCATGCGTCACTCCTTCTTCCCGTCAGCCCGACGGATGCCCATAGCCCGTAATGCTTCTGCGGAACTCACAAAATCCTCCAGGGAGGAGACCTCGATCAGCGTTGTGACATCCTCGGGCAGTTCCTTTGCAAACGCTCCGAATTTTTCCCAGTCGATCTTTCCCGCCCCGACCGGCCAGTGCATGTCGCGCAGAAGATCGTTGTCATTGATGTGCATGTGCCGGATATACGGCTTCAGCACACGGCAGAACCGTTCCGGCTCATCCCCGAACACATAGGCGTGCGCGTAATCCAGACACACTCCGAATCCGGGCTCATCTTTCATACGCTCGGCCAGCTGGGCCAGACAATCCGGTATCCGGTCAAACATATTTTCCATGTAGACCCGGACAGGGGCATAATCCTTCAGAATCTGTCTCCAGTAGGATTCGTTCCGGTCACACCAGTTCTGCATATATTTTTCAGAGAAAAAATTGGGAACCAGGTTGGTGTGGAAGATGACCGCTTTCACGCCAAGCTCCGAGGCGATCTCCATACACTGACGGACGCGTTTGTCGGAAGCAGACACGATCAGGGAGTCCGAACTGTGGACAGTCACGTCCAGGAATGCACCGTGGAGCGTGTCCAGACTACGGTCTCTGGGCAGATCGAGATACGTTCCGATCAGGCGCCGGATCTCTTCCGGATCGTCCAGAATGTCCGGATGGAAAAAATCGTTGTACTCAAATCCTGCGCTGTAACGGGAGGCGATTTCTGCGCTCTCCTTCAGCCGCCGGATCTCCGGGATCAAATAAAGCATATCATGTCCGCAGGATCTCGTCCACCTGGTAGACGAATACACTCTGCGTCTTTCCTTTCAATGGTATTTCCCCGACAGGGGTGACCGACAGCCTGTCCTTGAGCGGTTCATAGACCTGCTCGCTGATCAGAATCTGTCCGGGCTTTGCATTGCTTTCCAGTCTGGCCGCGGTGTTGACGGTGTCGCCGATCGCGGTATAATCCATCCGGAACTCGCATCCGATATTGCCTATGACCGCGGTTCCGCAGTTCACTCCGATACCCACATTCACGATCTTTCCGTATTTTTCCTGAAGCTCACTCTGGATGGATGCGATACCGGACCGGATATCTACGGCCGTACATACAGCCTTGAACACATAATCCTCGAGATCGATCGGGGCGTTGAACAGTGCCATGGTGGCATCGCCGATAAACTTATCCAGCGTGCCTCCGTTCTGGAAAATCGCCTTCGTAGTCTGCTCCAGGCATCTGTTCAGGATACTGACAACCAGTTCCGGCGGAAGGCTTTCAGACAAGGGGGTAAAGCCGCGGATGTCCACAAACAGTACCGCCACCGACCGGGCCTGTCCGCCCAGGTTCAGTTCAAATGAACCGGATTTGGAGATCTCCTCCACGACCTGAGGCGCCACATACTGTTTAAAGGCGGATACGACCTCCTGCCTTCTGTGGCGTTCCGCCAGGAACCCGCTGATCAGGATATAGGCATATCCCAGAATCAGCCAAATCGGTATATCGATCAGACTTGTGATGACGCCGAGTCCGGCCAGGAGCCTGCAGATCCCCACCGTGCCTCCGATTCCCGCCGCCATCACGGCGGCTGCGGCAACCGGTTTCAGTTTCTTGCCGAACCACCAGAAAGCGGCCACGACAAGTGCCGCAATCAAACCGTACAGCCACTGCTGCGCAGGCAGAGCGGTCCGTCCGCTCAGGAGCGCGCTGAAGATGTTGGCATGGATCTCCACCCCGTACATCATCGCTCCCCGCTGTGCAGGCACGTTGTAGGCGTCCTGAAGTCCACTGGCATATGCCCCTACGAACACCACCGCTCCGGAGCAGGCCCTGGGATCCACGGTCCCGTCCAGGATATCGGCCATGGAAATGATCTCAAAGGTGCCGCTTCTGCCGGCATACTGGACGACAAATGTTCCGTCCGCCCCCGTTTTGGGAAGGGACAGGTTCCTGCCTGTTCTTTCACAGAACACCCGGTATGCCGCCATATCAAAGGAGTCCAGCGTCTGCATGCCGATCCGCTCTGACAACTTGGCGCACCGCACATAGTTGTCCCGCCCGTCGATCATGGCATTCACAAAGCCGGATGTGGTTGCGTCCGCCAGTTCGGCAAAGGGCATTTCGACCTGGTCCACAACATTTTTTTCCAGTACGATCGTTCCGTCTCTGGCCTCGGCCAGCTTATCCCGGTACAGAAGGTTGACCGCTGTCACGACATTTCCGCTTGCGGCACAGGTGGCGGCGAACGCCGCATCCGTTTCCCCGTTTTTGACCGAACTCATCAATATATCGATCGCGACCACCAGCGGTCCCGGTGCGTCCGTTCCGTTGAGCGTTTGGATCAACCGGTCATAGATCTCTCTGTCCCAGTTCTGCGGATTGCCGTATGCGGCCAGGGTTTTCTCATCGATCGCAACGATCTTGATCCGGGGGTCAGGGGCATAGAAAGACCGGTAAAACGCGTCCGAAACGGCTTTGTCCAGCGCATACAGGGGCTGCAGCCAGCAGAACAGGAACGTCAGGGCCGCAACCAGGACTACCAGTCCGATCTCCCAGACTTTGTTCTTCTTTTTCAGTCGAGAGTCGCTTGCCATATTCGTATCAGTCCGCAAAGCGGATTCCGCTCCGCACATCCATCGATGCGATCTTGGCCAGCGATTCGACCCGGATTCCCATTCTCCGGATCATTTCTCCGCCCTGCTGATATGCCTTTTCGATCACGATACCGGCGCCGACCAGTGTCGCTCCGGATTCTTTCACGATGGTGGACAGGGCGATCAACGCGTTCCCTTTGGTCAGAAAATCGTCAATGATGAGCACGCGGTCGGAAGGAGTCAGGAACTCTTTGGAAACGATCACGTTTGACACCGTTCCGTGCGTATACGAAGCCACGGATGCCGTATAGACGTCCGAACTGATGTTGGATGTTTTTGACTTTTTCGCAAACACGACCGGGCACTTGAAATACAATGCGGTCAGGCATGCAATTCCGATTCCGGACGCTTCGATCGTAACGATCTTGTTGATGTTCTCATCCTTGTAAAGCCGGTAGAATTCCTCCCCGAGTTTGGATATGAATTCCGTATCGATCTGGTGGTTCAGAAAACTGTTGACTTTCAGCACGTCCCCCTCACCGATCACGCCGTCTTTCACGATCCGTTCTTCCAAGAGTTTCATAAGCCCTCCGCCTGCAAAAAAGATAGTATGTTCATTATATACCTTTTTCTTTATCCCGACAAGTAGACGGGCCGATTTCACCTTTTCCAAACGTCAACCTTCTTTTCAGGATTTGGTTGACATTCTGAAGCGGCCGTGCTACACTGTTCGCAGATTCCATTTTCAAGAGGTGTCTATGTCCACGGTTTCTTCTTCCGTTCTGTCGGCTCTTCTGAAAGCGGATGCCCCGGTTTCCGGCGCCGCTCTCGCCACACAGCTGCATATCAGCCGCGCCGCCGTCTGGAAAGCGGTGCAGCTTTTACGGGAACAGGGCCACCCCATTTTGGGAACGCCCCGGCAGGGATATCGGTTGCTCCGGGATTCCGTGCTCAGCCGGGAAGGAATCCTCCGTTTCTGGCCCGACGGCCAGGCGAAGCCGGAACTGGCCGTACTGGATACCGTCGATTCCACGAACGCCTATGCCAAAGCCCGGGCCCAGGAAGGGGCTCCGGACGGCTTTGCCGTCATCAGCCGGGAGCAGACTTCCGGTCGGGGACGCTATGGAAGACACTTTGAATCTCCCGGAAATGCAGGTCTCTATCTTTCCCTGCTGGTCCGCTCAAGTCTTCCGCTGAACGATGCGGTCCTTTGACCGTATTTGCCTCCGTAGTGACCGCCCATGCCATTGAAAACCAGCTTGAGGGTTCAGATCCCCGTGTCCGGATCAAATGGGTCAACGACCTTCAGATGAACGGGAAGAAGATCTGCGGGATCCTGACCGAAGCCTCGGTTCATATGGAAAACGGTTCCCTGGACTACGCCGTTGTCGGGATCGGTATCAACCTGTATTCCCGGAAATGGCCGAGGGAACTCGCCGGAATCGCCGGGGATATTGAGACCCTCAGCGGACGGATCCTCTCTCCCAACCGCCTGACTGCGGACATTCTTTCGAGTTTTTCTTTGCTCTCATCCGAGCGGCTGACTTCCGTTCTTCCCGAGTACCGTAGCCGCTCATGCCTGATCGGCCAGGACGTCCTGGTCTTTCCATCCGGAATGATTTCTTCATCCCCCGCGCCGGCCTACGAGGCCCATGTGACCGGGATCGACGACCGGGCCGGACTGATTGTGCGGGATCGCTCCGGCAGCGTACGGACGCTGTCTTCCGGAGAGGTCTCCGTCCGTACGGTCCGGCATTCCGACGAGGTGGTCGATGATGCCTGACTCTTCCGCTTCCTCCGGACGGACCGCCCTTAGAGAATGGGTCATTACGGCCCTGTTCGCAGCTTTGCTGTGCGTCTGCGCCCCGTTCTCGATCCCGGTCGGTCCCGTTCCGGTTACGTTGGCCACACTGGCCCTCTATGTCATCTCCCTTATGCTACGCCCCAAAAACGCATTCGTTGCCGTCCTGCTGTATGTGTGTATCGGCGCTGTAGGCGTTCCCGTATTTTCCGGTTTCACCGGAGGATTCGACCGGATACTGGGCGTCACAGGCGGGTATATCGCGGGTTATCCGGTCTGTGCCCTCATCGCTTCGATCCTCTCTCATCTGTCTTTGACCCGTTTGCGGTTTCCTTTCCGCATCCTGGGGATGCTGTCCGGGACGATCGTCCTGTACGCGATCGGCAGCCTTTGGTTCATGGTCTCGACCGGAAACGATCTGGCGTCCACTCTGATGCTTTGCGTAATCCCGTTTCTGCTCGGAGATGCGCTCAAGATGATCTTTGCGTTCCTGCTGACTCTGGCTTTGGAGAAACCTTTGTCCTCTCTATTGCCGGACACGAGGACCGGAAAAGGTTCTTCCCCCCGTCCGAAACCGCCGGACCCGGACCTTGCAGACAGAAAATAACGGACCGGTTTCCCGATCCGTTATTTTCTGTCTGTCCGTTCCAATCAGGCTCTGGACAGATACTCTCCTGTTCTGGTATCGATCTTGATCATATCGCCCTCGTTGATGAAAAGCGGGACTCTGATTTCCGCTCCGGTCTCCAGGGTTGCCGGCTTGAGCGTGTTGGTTGCCGTGTTGCCTGCGAAACCGGGATCCGTCTTGGTCACCTGGAGTTCCACGAATGTCGGGGGCTCCACTCCGAATACGTTTCCTTTGTACGAGATGATCTTGCAGATCATTTCCTCTTTGACGAACTTGAAGCTGTCCGGAAGTTTGTCGGAGTTCAGGGGCATCATGTCGAATGTCTCCTGGTCCATGAAATAGTACAGATCGCCGTCGTTGTAGGAGTACTGCATATCCTTTCTCTCGATATATGCATTCTCGAACTTGTCGGTCGGGCTGAACGTGCGCTCGGTCACGGCACCAGTGATCACATTCTTGATCTTGGCACGGACGAAAGCGGCGCCCTTGCCGGGCTTAACGTGCTGGAACTCAATGACCTGATAAACCTGTCCGTCCATATCAAAGGTCAAACCGTTTTTGAAATCGCCTGCTACTACCATAATTACCTCCGGTTGTATATGTTGCCGGTGCCTTGACCGGCCGAATAATAACGAATGCATGTCCCGGTCTTGACCGTCACAAACATCTCACATCGTTGCTATTATATTCATTTTTCGGCTCGTTTGCAACCCATTTTTTTGCTTTTGAGGCTGTTTCTCGGATTTTTGCGCATATTTTTCGCTTCGGACCGGGTTTTCAGCCTCTTTTTTCGTCTGTGCCCGGCCATTCGCCCTTGACAAAACCCCCACGCGCGTATATAATCGGTAACTGTAGAAAGAGCGCTTATTGAAGACAGGAGGCCGCCTTAACCGGCGGAGTGAGCGACTATGCTGAGCATGACCGGTTACGGAAAATCGAATACCGTTCTCGGAACGACCGCCTACACGGTAGAGATCCGCTCCGTCAACAACCGCTTTCTGGACTGCTCCGCCCGCCTTCCCGGACGATTTGCCTATCTTGAGGAAAGCGTCCGGAACATCCTGCAGAAATACGGGATCACGCGCGGAAAGATCTCGATCTCCGTCCGGGCCGCCTCGGCCGAGTCAGGCATACCGAAACTGGATATCGCGGCTGCGCAGGCCTATCTGAACGAACTGTATGTCCTGAGGGACCGCTTCGGTCTCCCGGATGACATCTCGGTCATGCGGGTCGCGGAAAACGACCACCTGTTTATGCAGCCCGAAGAACTCTCGGATCCCGAAAAGGATCTGTCCGATCTGCAGGAGGTCCTGAAGCCTGCCCTGGAACAGTATCTGAAATCTGCTTCGGCGGAAGGTTCCCGTCTCAAAACCGATATCCTGAATAAATTGGACCGGATCGAAGCCTCGGTGGCCAGCATACAGGCGGTTTCCGGGAAAGTCATTTCGGACTACCGCGACCGGTTTGAAGCTCGCCTGCGCACACTGCTTGCGGACAACAGCCTGAGTTTTGACGACTCAAGGATCCTGACGGAATGCGCCATTTTTGCCGACAAGGTCGCGATCGACGAAGAACTGGTTCGGCTAGGCTCCCACATTTCCGCATTCCGTGAAACCGTGGACCGAGAAGATTCCGTGGGAAAGATCCTGGACTTTACCCTTCAGGAAATGAACCGGGAGATCAATACGATCGGTTCCAAATGCATCAATGCGGATATCGCCAAGATCGTGATCTCGGTCAAGAACGAACTGGAGAAGATCCGGGAGCAGATCCAGAACATTGCCTGACCCGCCTTTCCGGGTCGTTGCCATATCGCAGAAAGGAGCGTCACGAGCCCCAAGGCCCCGTGACAGGGCGTTCCCGCCTTTAGAAGCATTATGAAATTTATCAATATCGGCTTCGGCAATATGGTAGCCGTCGACCGCATCGTAGCCCTGGCCAGTCCGGACTCCGCACCGATCAAACGCCTGATCGCGGAATCCAGAGACTCCGGAAGAGTCATTGACGTTTCCTGCGGGAGAAAAACCCGTTCCGTGATCATCACGGATTCCGAACACGTCCTCTTATCCGCCATCCAGACCGAGACCATTGCGAACCGTCTGATGTCTGCCGAGACCGAGGACGAGGATGCCGTCGAGGATCTCGAGGAGGAATCCTGATGGCAGAGCACGGTCTCATTTTCGTCATTTCGGGTCCGTCCGGAAGCGGCAAGGGAACGGTCGTGGACAAACTGCTCGAATCGAACGAGTTCGTCCTCTCTGTCTCCGCCACCACCCGCGCGATGCGGACCGGAGAAATACCGGACAAGTCCTATCATTTCCTGTCGCGGGAGGCTTTTGAAGAGCAGATTCGCAACAACGGACTGCTGGAATACAACCGGTATGTAACGGGCGATTACTACGGTACGCTGCGGAGCGAAGCCGAATCGGCCATCGCGGCAGGCAAGGACCTGATCCTTGAGATCGACGTCAACGGCGGTCTCCAGGTCAGAGAAAAGTACCCCGACACCATACTGATCATGATGATCCCTCCCTCTTTTCAAATCCTGGAACACAGGCTGCGTTCCAGAGGGACGGAAAGCGAAGAAAAAATACAGAAGCGTCTTCAGGTCGCCAGAAACGAACTGTCCCAGATGCACAATTACGATTACGTCGTCTGCAACCAGGAAGGTCCGGACGGAATCGAAGCCGCCGCCAAAGATATCCTGGAGATCGCACATGCGGAACGGCAGCGTCTGGACCGGAACCGGGACCTGATCCGCTCACTATTGAATCAAGAAACCAAACGAGGAGAATAATATATGATTACCAATCCGTCTTTCGCCGAATTATCCAAAGGAAGATTCAACCGCTATCAGCTGACGATCGTCGCCGCCAAAATGGCCCGGATCGTCAACGAGGAATACATCAGCCTGAGAGAGGCCATTGAGCAGCGCAAGCAGCTGGCGATCCAGCGTGGAGGAGACAAGAACGCTTTCGATTCCTATATGAACCCCCGCTACCGCGATGAGCGCGCCGTGCGCGTAGCCGTGGATAAGATCAGCAACAACGAGTGCACGATCGAGATCCTGGATCCCTCGGACACCGCTGCCCAGGATTCCGACGAAAACTGATCCGGAGGCATCCGCTTTTGACCGTCCGCTGTTCCGGGCGGTCTTTCATTACTTGAACGGGAGGAGCCTATGGCATCCGCAACTGCAAAAATCCATATCCTGGACTCGCCGTATGCCATTGACCGGGCTTACTCCTATCTTGTCCCGTATGCCCTCAGCGATCTGATCTGTCCGGGCGTATTCGTCATGGTCCCGTTCGGGAAAACCAACGCCGTCAGTCTGGGAATCGTCGTAGATTCCGGCAAAGAGGAACCCGGACAGCCTCTCAAGGAAATCCTTCAGGTCTGTTCCCTTCCGCTGTCCCTGGACCCCTCATTCCTGCGCCTGTGCTTTTTCCTGAAAGCCACGACCCTGTGTACGATCGGCGATGCCGTCCGGGCCATCGTGCCCTCGGCCGCCCTGTCCCGCGCCCAGGAAAAGTATGACTTTGCGGACAGCAATGACATTCTGCCCGACACCCCGCAAGAATCCGAACTGCTGAACTGGTTCCGGGACCGGCATACCGCGTCGGCCACAGAACTCCGGAACGTTTTCGGCTATGCCGGAATCAAGCTGGCAAAAACGCTGTGTGAAAAGGGCCTTTTGCTCTATCGTCTGGAAATCAAGGATTCCCCCGGGCCAAAGATCGTCAACACCTATCAGCTCCGGGCAGATCCGGAAACCGCCGGGCGGCTCAGCCGGGGAGAAAAAGTCGGTTCCACACAGCTCCGGTCCCAGACGCACCGGTCGATCCTGAACGCTTTCCTGAAAGATCCCGGGAAGGTCATTCCTGAAAAAGATCTGGCCGCGGAAACAGGAAGTTCCCCCGCACAGATCCGGGCTCTTTGCGACAAGGGCATCCTTCTGCAGAACCGGATTTCGGTCTCCCGCGATCCGTATGCCAATCTCCAGACGGGTCCGAAGACAGAATACCTTCTTAACAAGGATCAGGAACAGTGCCGGCGCGAAATCGCCGCCATGCTGGATTCCGGTTCACCCGGCGCAGCCCTGCTGTATGGCGTGACCGGAAGCGGCAAAACCTGCGTCATCCTGAAGTCCATTGAAAAAGCCCTGTCGCTGGGCAAGAGCGCCATCGTCCTGCTCCCCGAAATCGCGCTGACGCCGCAGTCCGTTTCGGTATTCAAGAACTATTTCGGCAATCAGGTCGCCGTCATCCATTCCGGATTGTCCACAGGCGAGCGTATTGACGCATTCACCGCCATCAAGGCCGGCCGGATCCGCATCGTGGTCGGCACCCGTTCCGCCGTGTTCGCACCGGTCAGGGACCTGGGGCTTCTCGTCATAGACGAGGAACAGGAACACACGTATAAATCCGACCAGAACCCCAAATACCACGCCAGGGACGTCGCGAGATTCCGGTGTGCGGACAGCAATGCCGTTCTGCTGCTGTGCTCCGCAACGCCTTCCCTGGAATCCTACCACAAAGCCGTTGAGGGGACCTACCGTCTGCTCACGCTGACGCAGCGCTACGGGACGGCAACTCTTCCGAACGTCGTCATCACGGATATCCGGGAAGATATCCCGAGCGGAAACACCTCTCCGATCGGGGCCACCCTGCTGGCCGCGCTCCGTGAGACGCTGAGCCGGAATGAACAGGCCATTCTGTTCCTGAACCGCCGCGGATACAATCATTATGTCCAATGCGCATCCTGCCGGACGGTGATCACCTGCCCGAACTGCAGTGTCTCCATGACCTACCACACCGTTCCGGGGTCCTACTCGCGCGGCTACCTGTCCTGCCACTGGTGCGGGACCCGGCTGCCGGTTCCGTCCGTTTGTCCGAACTGCGCCGGAACGCATCTGCTCCGGTTTGGTTACGGTACGCAGCGCGTGGAGGAAGAACTGCACACGCTCCTTCCCGGAGCGTCCGTCCTCCGCATGGATATGGACACCACTTCCACGAAAGCCTCCTACGACAGGATTCTGGGCCAGTTCCGGAATCACGGGGCCGATATCCTGCTCGGCACGCAGATGGTGACCAAAGGGCATGATTTCCCGAATGTCACCCTGGTCGGCGTTCTGTCGGCCGACGCCTCGCTGCACCTGGATGATTTCCGGGCCGCAGAGCGGACGTTCTCCATGCTGACCCAGGTGATCGGACGGGCCGGACGGGCCGATAAGCCAGGCACCGCGATCATACAGACCGAAAACGTGGAAAACGAGATCATCCGCATGGCCTGCGCACAGGACTACACCCGGTTTTATGCCTCAGAGATTCCCTTGCGCAAAGTGCTGAAATATCCGCCGTTCTGCGACATTCTGCTGATGACTGTTTCGGGCACGGAGGAAAAGGGTGTTCTGGAAGACTCGGATATTCTCTGCGCGGAGCTGCGCTCCAGGCTGTCCGCAAGCCCGTCCGTTCCAGTCATCCTGTTCGGTCCTTTCGAGGCGCCCGTATACCGGGTGGACAACAGTTTCCGCATGAGGCTGGTGCTCAAATGCCGCTGGAACCGGGAGACCCGGGCCGTTATCGAGCCCGTGTATGCCTCTTATCCCAAACTGCTGGGACATAAATCACTGCTT
The DNA here is from genome assembly GCA_017539425.1 of Clostridia bacterium. Lineage (GTDB taxonomy): Bacteria > Bacillota > Clostridia > Oscillospirales > CAG-272 > RUG14240. Next base: position 18,027 of record JAFYHA010000147.1, on the reverse strand, counting down.
ACTTTGGACGTCAATCCGTCTTCACTATAGGAGGACCTTATGGCAAAACTCAAGATCGTTAAAGTCGGGGACCAGACGCTTCGTACCGTCTGCAAACCGATCGATACCATCACGCCCCGCATCGTTACGTTGCTGAACGATATGCTGGACACGATGCGGAACGCAGACGGCGTCGGGCTGGCCGCCCCTCAGGTCGGAGTGCTCCGCAGGGCCGTCGTTGTGGAATGTGAACCCGGCACCGTTTATCAGATGATCAATCCCGAGATCATCGAATCTTCCGGCGAACAGGAGGACACCGAAGGATGTCTGTCCATTCCGGGCGAATTCGGAATCACTCACCGTCCCATGGAGGTGACCGTCCGGTATACCGATATCCACGGCAAGGAGCAGACCGTCAAAGGAGAGGGTCTTCTGGCACGGGCCTTCTGCCATGAGATCGACCATCTGAACGGCATTCTCTTTACGGACCATGTCATTCGGATGCTGGACGACTGAGGAGGAACACGGACTATGCGCGTTCTGTTTATGGGCACGCCGGAGTTCTCGCTTTTCAGTCTGAAGGCGCTGCATACCAGCCGCCACACCGTGATCGGCGTGGTCACACAGCCGGACAAGCCGAAAGGCCGCGGATATGAACTGCAGCCCCCTCCGGTCAAGGTCTACGCCCAGTCCGAAGACATTCCGGTCTTTCAGCCGGAAACGCTTCGCAACGACGCCTTCCTGGAGCCGCTCAAAGCTCTGGACCCAGACGTCATCGTGGTCGCCGCCTACGGAAAGATCCTGCCCCCTTACGTACTCCGCTATCCGCGCTTCGGATGCGTGAACATCCACGGATCCCTGCTGCCCGAATACCGGGGCGCCGCTCCGATGCAGCGCGCCATCCTGGACGGAAAACCCTTTACCGGCATTACGACGATGCATATGGATGAAGGACTGGACACCGGGAAGATGCTTCTGAAGCGCGAAGTGCCCATTCTGGCCAGGGATAATTTTGAAACCCTGCATGATAAACTGGGTCCGGTCGGTGCCGAACTGCTGCTGGAAACCCTGGACGGTCTGGAAGCCGGTACGATCGAACCGCAGGAACAGGACGAATCCAAGGCCACCTATGCGGCCAAGATTGAGAAGGCGGACTGTGAGATCCGCTGGTCCCTGGACGCAGCCACCCTGCACAACCGCGTGCGCGGTCTTTCTCCGTTTCCCCTCGCCTTTACACATCTTCCGGACGGAAAGCTCCTGAAAATCGTAAGTGCGGAGCCGGGCCCGGACATGAAAGACGTGCCCGGCCGGGTCGTTTCGTTTGACGGCGGCATCGTGGTTGCCTGCGGAGAGGGTTCTCTCCGTCTGCTCGGTGTTCTTCCGGAAGGCAAAGGCCGGATGCGCGCGCAGGACTTTGTGAACGGCCGGAAAATCTCGATCGGAGACTGTCTGACCTAACAATTTTTCGAAGGAGCTCCCGTTATGCCGAAAACCAAACAATCTTTCCGGCGTCCCGGCGCCGGCTCCGTGGCCTTCGAGATCCTGCTCAAAGGGATCCGTCAGGGCAGTTACGCCAACCTTGCGCTGGACTCCGCCCTGTCCTCGTCCGGACTGTCTGAATCCGACGGAGCGCTTTGTGCCCGTCTGGTCTACGGAGTCATCGAAACGCAGGTCACTCTGGACTATATTCTCAACGCTTACTCGGCCAACCCCGTGAACACGCTGGACGACGACGTCCGGACCGCGTTGCGGATGGGCCTGTATCAGCTCCGTGAAACGGACAAGATCCCCGCTCATGCCGCCTTGAATGAAACTGTGGAACTCGTTCCGGTCCGCAAACGCGGATATGTGAACGCCGTATTGCGCCAGTATCTTCGCAACCCGGAAAAATCCGTTTTTCCGGATCCTGTAACGGCCCCCTTGGAGGCGCTCTCTGTGCAGACCGGGATTCCGCTTCCCCTGGTGACCCGGTTTTCGGATGCCCTGGGATTTGAAACGGCCTCCGCACTTCTGTCCGGTCAGCCGCACGCCCCCCTGACACTTCGCGTCAACACCCTGCGCACGTCCCGGGATGACCTGATTGCGCTTCTGCGAACGAATCATCCGGACCTGACCTTTGAGCCCACCCCCATTTCCCCGGCAGGCATTCTTTGTTCGGGCGGTCATCCGGCCAGGCTTTCCGGCTTTTCAGAGGGGCTGTTCTTTGTACAGGATGAATCCTCCCAGATCTGCACCTGCGCTGCCGGACTGAAACCGGGCATGACCGTTCTGGACGTCTGTGCCTGCCCGGGATCCAAAAGTCTGGCTTTCGCCATCGATATGGCAGACCGCGGCTGCGTCGTGGCCCGCGATCTTCACGCAAACAAACTCCCGCTGATTCAAAAAAGTGCGGCGCGGCTTGGCCTTTCGTGCATCCGGACTTCCCCGTTCGATGCGCAGAACACCGATCCGGACTGGGTCCGGAAAGCAGACGCCGTGCTCTGCGACGTCCCCTGCTCGGGATACGGCATTCTCTTCAAAAAACCGGAGATCCGGCACAAGGACCCGGCCGCGGCCGCGGATCTTCCTGCCCTTCAGCTCCGGATCCTGGAGGCCTCCTCCGCCTACGTCCGTTCCGGGGGGACACTGGTTTATTCCACCTGTACGCTCTTGCCCGAAGAAAATGAATCCGTGATCCGGGCCTTTCTGCTTCACCATCCCCGGTTTGTCCTTCAGGATACGTCTGTCGGGCCTCTGAGGATCCGGGGCATGCAGACGCTCTACCCGCACATCCATCATACCGACGGCTTCTTCTTTGCCGTTATGAAACTCGAGGACTCCACAAATGCCATCTGACGCCACCACACCGGATCTTCTGAGTCTGTTCCCGGAAGAGCTGGAAGCCATCCTGCAAAAGGCCGGCGAACCGAAATACCGGGCCGGGCAGATTTTTCCCCAGCTTCACCGCGGTCTCTCCCCGGAAGAGATGACCAACATCGGGAAAGCCACGCGCAATGTACTGGCCGCCGCGGCTCCTTACCATCCGCTGTCCGTGATCCGGAAACTCGTCTCCGCGCTGGACGGAACCGTAAAATATCTTTTTGCCCTGTATGACGGGGAATGTGTGGAATCCGTCGTCATGCGGTATGAACACGGCCTGACGATCTGCATATCCTCCCAGGTCGGTTGCCGGATGGGCTGCCGGTTCTGCGCGTCCACGCTGGGCGGCAAGGTGCGGGATCTGTCGGCGGGCGAACTGCTCGGTCAGGTCGTCACCGCGCAGAGGGATCTGGGGGAACGCATTTCCAATATCGTTTTGATGGGGATCGGAGAACCGCTCGACAACTATGACCAGGTCGTCCGTTTCATCCGTCTGGTCTCCCATCCGGACGGGCTGAACATCGGATGCCGGCATATCTCCCTGTCGACCTGCGGGTTGGCGGACCGGATCGACCGGTTGGCCAAAGAAGGCCTGCCGATCACGCTGTCCATTTCCCTGCACGCCCCGGATGATACGATACGGGACTCCCTGATGCCGGTCAACCGCCGGTTTCCGATCCATACCCTGCTGGAAAGCTGCAACCGCTATTTTCACGAAACCGGCCGCCGGATCTCCTTCGAGTATACCTTGATTGCAGGTCAGAACGATACGGAGGAGGTCGCCCTGAAACTGGCGGATGTCCTCAACCGGCATCTCCGCTCCGAAACCGAGACCATGCCCATTCACGTCAACCTGATCCCGGTGAACACCGTCAAGGAATCCGGCTTTGCGCGCTCCGGAAATGCTGAGATCCAGCGCTTCGCCCGCACCCTGGAAGCTCACGGGATACGGGCCACGGTCCGGCGTACGCTCGGGGCCGATATCAACGCCTCCTGCGGGCAGCTCCGCCGGGCGCATCTTTCACAGGAGGATCCGTCCACATGACCACCTATGAGACCCGGGGACGCATCTGTCAGGGCGTAGGCGGAGCCTATACCGTCAAGCTGTATGACGAGGCTGCGCATCGCAAGTTGTATCCGGCCGGTTCCCCGCTGTGCGGCCAGACCGTCCGCTGTCCGGCCCGCGGCAGATTCCGCTATTCCGGAATGACCCCGCTCTGCGGAGATCTTGTGACATTGCGGTATACAGACGCCTCCTTCTCGTTTGGGGAGAACGGGCTGGCCGTTCCGGACCCGAACGGGACCGATATGTCCGTTGTGGAGATCCTGCCCCGCCGGAACGAGCTCATCCGGCCGGCCATGGCCAACCTGGACGGCATGATGATCGTCGCGTCGGCGACCCATCCGCAGACTCCGCTGCTGACCTTGGACAAAATGACGGCTATTGCCGTCCACAACCGCATCCGCCCCCTGATCCTGATCACCAAGGCAGATCTGGATCCGACCGCCGCGGAAAAGCTGGTCGGTCTGTATTCCTCATCCGGATTTGAAACGCTGGCGGTCAGTGCCGTCACAGGATCCGGGATCGACGCCCTGAAGCAGGCCTCACAGACTTTCTTTCCGGGCCGGGTATCCTGCCTGTGCGGAGCGTCCGGCGTAGGCAAATCCACGCTGATGAACCTCCTTTTCCCTCATCTGAAGCAAAAAACGGGCGAGATCAGCTATAAAAACAAGCGGGGACGCAACACCACAAGGGAGATCACCTTGTTTGATCTGTCCGTATCCGGTTATCCGGACGCCTGGCTGGCCGACACTCCCGGTTTCACGATGCTGGATTTCGAGCAGTTCGATTTTATGCGCGTAGACGATCTATTCGATGCCTTTCCCGAGTTTGACCCGTATTTCGGCCAATGCCGGTATCAGGACTGCGCGCACGTCAAAGAGGAAGGATGCGCCGTTCTGCAGGCGGTACGTGAAGGACGGATCCCCAGGACCCGGCACGACAGCTATGCGGAACTGTACGGGATCCTGAAAAAGAAGAAGCCCTGGGACCTGGATTCCGGTTCCGGGCGGGCTTGACACAAAGAAGGTGTGAATATGCGCGCTTTTATTTACGTTGGCGGACGGATCTATCCGGACGCGATCCATGAAAGGCCGAAAGAGGGCGACCTCATTCTGGCCGCGGATTCCGGACTGCGCAATGCCCTGGAAATGGGCGAGACACCGTCCCTGTTTATCGGGGATTGCGACTCCTTCCCCGAATCCAGGATCCCGGCCGGCATCGAGAAAATGCTGCTCAAGCCGGAGAAAGACTCCACCGACACACAGGTCGCGGTCGAGGTGGCTCTGAGCCGGGGCGCCGACGACCTGATTCTGATCGGCGGGCTGGACGGCAGGCTGGATCATACGTTTTCCAACCTGTACATCCTGGAGGACCTGTATGAACGCCACATTCCCGCCGTCATCACCAACGGCCAGAACCGGGTACGGTATCTGCGGGACTCCTCGGTGCTGATTCCCAAATCCGCATATACGTATCTTTCCCTGCTGACTCTGGACCCGGTCGCCAAGGGCGTCGAGATCACCGGGTGCAAGTACCCCCTCAAGAACGCAAAGATCAAACGCTCAATCCAGTTTGCGGTCTCCAACGAGCTGACCGGGAACTGCGCGCTGATCAGCGTGCGCAAGGGTTCCCTGTTCATTATGGAGTGCCGCGATCTCTGAGCGGCAAAAAAGCGGCACGGTCCGGTTCGGGATCGTGCCGCTTTGTTTGTTTCATACGGATTACTTCTGGATCACACGCACCCGGATGACCTCAGGAAGCGCGGACAGCGCTTTCAGAGCCTCATCGGACGGAAGTGTGTCGGTATCCAGGATCGAGTAGCCCAGATCCTTCTTGGATTTATCCAGCATATGCTCGATATTGACGCCTACGCCGGACAGAACGCCCGTGATCTTGGCCAGCGTGCCGGGAACGTTCTTGTGCGCGATGCACATACGGACCTTGTTCTCGAACTCCTGATAGGCGTTCGGGTAATTCACGCTGTTCTTGATGTTTCCGTTCTGGATATAGTCATCGAGCTGGGCCGCAGCCATCATGGCGCAGTTGTCTTCGCTCTCTTCGGTAGAAGCACCCAGATGCGGAATGGCCACGATGCCAGGCACCCCGACCGTTTCCTCTGTCGGGAAATCCGTGACGTAGCATCCGACCTTGCCGGCCGCCAGCGCCTCTTTCATGGCCTTCGCGTCGACCAATGTGTCCCGGGCCAGATTGAGCACCCGGACACCGTCCTTCATCTGTCCGATGGTCTCCGCGTTGATCATGCCCTTTGTCGTCGGCAGGGCGGGCACATGGATGGAAATATAATCCGAAACGGCATACAGGTCCTCATACTTTTCAGCCAGGGTGACCTGCGGGTTCAGGCGGCTTTTGGCCTCCTCGGACAGGAACGGATCGCATCCGACCACTTTCATACCCAGAGCCACGGCCGCGTCCGCCAGTTTTGCGCCGATCGCACCGAGACCCAGGATACCCAGTGTCTGACCCTTGATCTCATGTCCGGCGAACTTGGATTTGCCCTTTTCCACCGCGGCAGCCACGCCTTCGGTACCCTTCAGGCTGTTGGCCCAGCAGATGCCTCCGAAGATGTCACGGGACGCCAGAAGCAGGGCGGCTACGGCCAGTTCCTTGACGGCGTTGGCGTTGGCGCCCGGTGTGTTGAAGACCACTATGCCTCTTTCCGAGCAGACGTCGATCGGAATGTTGTTGACACCCGCGCCGGCTCTGGCAATGGCCAGAAGGTTGTCCTCCAGGGTCATCTCGTGCATATCCGCGGACCTGACCATGATGCCGTCCGGATGCTCCACATCCGCGCCGACCTCATATTTGTCCGCACCGAATTTCTTGACGCCGCACGGGGCGATCTTATTTAAGAGTTTAACTGAATACTTTTCCACTGTCTGACCTTCTTTTCTTATGCCTTGGGGTTCTCCGCGGCAAACTTCTTCATGAAAGCGACCAGCGCCTCCACGCCTTCATACGGCATCGCGTTGTAGATGGACGCACGCATGCCGCCGACGGAACGGTGTCCCTTCAGGCTCTTCAGCCCGACCTTGCCCGCCTCGGAAGCAAATTTCTTATCCAGTTCGGGATCTCCGGTCACAAACGTGACGTTCATCATGGAACGGGACTCTTTCTTGACAGGGGCGATGTAGTAATCCTGGCTGTCCAGATAGCCGTACAGCAGGTCCGCCTTCTTGCGGTTCATGGCCTGCATCACTTCCAGTCCGCCCAGACCCAGGATCCATTCATAGACCAGCTTGGCCATATAGATGGCATAGCAGGGCGGGGTGTTGTACATGGAACCGTTCTCGGCCATGGTCTTCCATTCCAGCATGGTCGGCATTTTTTCTTCCGCATAATCCAAAAGATCCTCACGGACGATTACAAGCGTCATGCCGGCCGGTGCCATGTTCTTCTGGGCTCCGGCATAGATCACTCCGAACTTGGATACGTCGACCGGTTCGGAAATAATGCAGGAAGACATATCGGCGACCAGAGGAATGTCTCCGGTATCCGGAATATACGGATACTTGGTCCCGTAAATCGTGTTATTGAAGCAGATATGAACATAAGCGGCATCCGGACGGAACATATCGCGGGTCACGACCGGCACATGATCGAAATTGTCATCCTTGGTCGTGGCAACGCACTTCACGTCGTATCCCAGCTTCTGAGCCTCCTTGAAGGCCTTTCCGGAAAACTGTCCGGATACGATATAGTCCGCCTTCCCGGTCCTACGGATCAGGTTCAGGGGCACGGCTGCGAACTGTGTGGACGCACCTCCCTGCAGGAACAGGACTTTATAGTTGTCCGGAATCTGCATCAGAGTCCGGATCTTGGCTTCCGCATCTTTGATAATGGCATCGTATTCAGGAGATCGATGAGACATCTCCATGACAGACATACCGGATTCGCCGTAGCAAACCAGTTCGGCAGCGGCCTTTTCCAGAACCGCCAGCGGCAACATAGAAGGGCCGGCCGAAAAATTATACACTCTCTGCATTTTCAATTCGCACCCCCCTGAAAATTGCTTCAAGGGAACGCCTTCCTCCTTTTTCGTCGTTTTGACTGCCCGGATCCGAGCGTGTTCGGAATCCGGTGCCCGGTCCGGCGGAGCCGGAAACCCGAACATGAAATATTATACAATCCATACGGGTTTTAGTCAATATGCAAAACCACCAACAAACAGGTTGACAACCTCGCGGTTTTATGCTAATATTTATGATGCTTTCAGAAAAAATATGCGCGCGGCCTTCCGGGCCGGGCACATTCGACAAGATACCGAAAGGAGAGAGCACGGGATCCGGTCTGGATTCAGCACCGCGATGTTCCCTGCCGTGAAGGATATGGACGGAAAATTCAGCCTGAAGCACTTTTTTAAGGAAAACAAAATCTGGTTTTGGACCGTTCGTGTGGCGATCCCCGTGATCGGCGGACTGGTTCTGGCCATCATCCTGGCTCACCTGTATGTCGATTCCCTGAGCACAGCCAGCCGGACTTATGATTTTGCAAGCTATTTCAAGACGAACCGCGGGTTTCTGGTGTCCTACATCATCTGCGGTATGCTGACCTGTACATTCATCATTGAGGTCATTTTCTTCGGTCTTGAAAAACTGGCTCTCAAGCTTTTCGACAAGACCACGGTCTGATCCGGACCGCAGTATGGACGGGCTCATGTATTTGAGCCCGTATATTTTTTGCAAAAGGAGGGGCATTTATGAAAAAATATACATTTTGGAATGTGCTGTCTACCCTGCTGCTCCTCCTGGTCCTGCTCGGTGCATGCGGCCGGTCCGGTCCGGATCATACCCCGGAATCCCGGACCTCGGAAACAGTCCCTGATACCATCGTATCCGTCACACCTCCGACCTGCGAACAGTACGGGTTTACCACTTACCGCCGGCCGGACGGTACCGAATACCGGGGGGATCTGATTTCTCCGCTTTTGCATGATTATCAGTCCGAGACCGTTCCGCCGACCTGTACGGAGGACGGCTACACCCTGTACCGCTGTGCCCGATGCGGATCTTCGTACCAGACTGCGGGCGACGCAGCCCTAGGCCATCATTTCCACAGTGACGTCGTTCCCCCGACCTGTCAGAGGGGTGGATATACCGACTCGGTCTGTGACCGCTGCGGCTACACCGTCCGGGATCAGTATACGGGCCTTGCCGAACACTCCTTCGACGTACGGATCACCCCGGCAACCTGTACCTCTCCGGAACAGACCGTTTATGTGTGCCACAGCTGCGGCTACACCTACACGGAACAGGGGGCCGCGCCCTCCGATCACAGCTTTACTGCGGAAATCGTCTATCCTGACTGCGTTTCCGGCGGATTTACCGAGTATACCTGCCGCCGGTGCGGATATTCTTACCGCGACAGCATCACCGAACCGCTCGGCCACTCCTTCACCGCAATCGTCACCCAGCCGACCTGTACAGCCGGCGGGCAGACCGAATACGTCTGCCAGCATTGCGGATACAGCTATGTAACGGACTATACCGAGCCTCTCGGTCACAATCTGGAGGCTCATGTCGTGCCCCCGTCCTGCGAATCCGGAGGTTATACTGAGCTGACCTGTCTGCGCTGCGGGTATGAATACCGGGACAACTATACCGAGCCGCTCGGGCACAGGTTCCAGGACGAGGTCATTCCCCCGACCTGCACCCACTCCGGAGAAACCGTGCACACCTGCGAAGTCTGCGGATTTGTGCGGATCGATCAGATCCTGCCGCCCACGGACCACACCTACGTTCTGTCTGTCGTTCCCGCGACCTGCGAGGCCGGGGGGTATACGTCCGGCGTCTGCTCGGTCTGCGGGCACACCGAATACTCCAACGAAACAGCCCCCGCCGGCCATCAATGGGAGGAGGCGCATCTGCCGCCTTCCCCTGACCATGCGGGGACTCACAGAATATCCTGTTCGGTCTGCAGCCAAGTCCTCCAGGAGACCGAAGTGACCTATCCGGAATCCCTGGCCATGCTGTCCGCCTTTTCTCTTGAAACACCAGTGCTCGGATGCGATCTGTCCGCTCACAACGCGCCGGTCGATTTTGAAAAGCTGGCTGCATCCGGGTGTTCGTTCGTGATTCTCAGGCTGGGCACGTCCAACGGCGCGGACGAGCAGTTCGCGGCCTATTATGCCGCGGCTCACGCGGCGGGACTGAAGATCGGGGCGTATTTCTATACCTATGCGCTAACGGTCGAACAGGCCGCCAATGATGCCGATTTGGCGTTGTCCTGGCTGGACGGACGCCCTCTGGACTATCCCCTGTTCTACGACATGGAGACCGAAGAGCAGGAAACGCTCGGTGCCGAACTGACGACCGGTATGATCCGCACGTTCCTGGACAGGATCCTTGACTCGGGCTATTTTGCCGGTCTGTATACCAACAAAAACTGGCTGGCCGGACTTTTGGATGCGCAGACCGTAACGGCATCCTACTGCATCTGGCTCGCTTCCTGGACGCCGTCCGGAGAACCGGACAAGGATTACCGGGACGTCTGCATCCTCTGGCAGTATTCCTCAACCGGATCTCGGGACGGAGTCCCGACCGAACTGGACCTGGATCTGGCCTATGTGGACCTTCCGGCCTTCATCGCATCGTACGGATTCAGTGCCGGAACGCTCTAGCGCCCGGCAGTGAGGAAAAAGCTGTTCTCGATCCACTCCCACAGAGTCCCGTCAGCAAGCGTATCGTCCAGAATCACGGAGATCCAGTTTTTCTTGTTCATGTGATACGCAGGATAGATCCCGTCCGTTCCGAGCGCCTTTTCGGTCTGGTCCGGCCGGACCTTGAGATTCATGACATCCACCGTTTGCGTACCTGTGGCCCCGGAAATCCGGTCCCTGCGGACCGGCATGATGATCCCGAACCATTTCCGGTTTTCCCGGTGTCTGAACACCCCTGCGGACTTCACTGCGTCCTGGGTCCAGGGAAACTCCGGACTCACACCGTACCGATCTTGAATCGCCCCGGTGATCCGCCGGGCCTGTTCGGATGAAAACAACACGTCGCCGCAGCATTCTGCGGCGATCTTTCTGAGCACTTCCTCATACGCGAACCGGACGGAGTTCACATAGGCCCCGTCAAACCTCTCGTTTCGAAGCGCAAGATATTCCTCGTCATTCATCGTGTCCAGCACCCGCCCGGTGACCTGACTGTGTCTGTCCACCCTCAGGCTGACCCGGAACGCACCGTCCAGGATATCCGTTTCATATGTCCAGGTCCCGTTTTCCTCTCGGAAACCGAACGCGCGGAGCCGATCCGGCCGGAACGCCTTGCACTGAAACACGGTCTCTTCGATCGTCATAGGTCTACCTCCGGGCGCAGGCCGTCCAGCGACGCGTTCCGCATAGCCAGGAAAATCCGGTGCTTGAGCCCCTTGTGCTCACGTTCCAGCCTGCGCAGAAGCACCTTGATCTGCTCGCGCTGTGTGCTCCGGTTGACCGGGCACCCCATATCCGCTTCCTTCACATCCGCATGGGAAACGAAATACCGGATATCCTTCTCCGGCGCATAGATCAGCGGCCGGATCTGGGTCATACCGGCTTCTTTCAGCACAAGGACCGGAGGAAACCCGCCCAGGCGTCCTTCAAAGAACAGGTTCATCATCAGCGTTTCCACCGCATCATCCATATGATGTCCGAGCGCCACTTTCGTGCAGCCCAGTTTTCTCGCCGCATCCATAAGAGCGCCTCTGCGCATACGGGAACAGAGCGAGCAGGGATTTTTCTCTTCTCTGGCCTTGAACACGACTTCTGCGATCGTGGTCGGTTCGATATGCAGCAGCACTCCGGCACGGGTACACAGTGCCCGTATGGACTCCAGGGCAGACGCCTCCTGTCCGGAACCGGTCAGACTGTCAAAGCCCTCTTTTACCGTAACGCCCACCAGCTCGAACGGATGCGCGCAAAATCTCCGGTACTCAGCCAGGGCAAGCAGGAGTGCCGTCGAATCCTTGCCGCCGGATAGGCCGACCGCGATCCGGTCTCCGTCTTCGATCATATGACAGTCCTCATCCGCTTTGCGGATATATCCGAGAAGCCTTTTGATTCCGGGTGTCATGATCCATCCTCTCCTTTCTCCATGCGCTCCTGACCGCAGTATCGGTCCTTTCACCGCAAAAACCGCCTCGGGACGGTTCAAAAAACTTAAATGACCGCTTGACAAGTCCCCTACCCCGTGCTATAATTACCTGGTCACTGATGATCGGCGGAATAGCTCAGTTGGCTAGAGCGTCCGGTTCATACCCGGTAGGTCATAGGTTCAAATCCTATTTCCGCTACCAGGCCCGTTGGTCAAGCGGCTAAGACACCGCCCTTTCACGGCGGTAACGGCAGTTCGATTCTGCCACGGGTCACTCAAAACAGTTCAGGCACTTTCCCGTTACAGGAGAGTGCCCGTTCTTTTTTTATACCACTGGGCTCTTCCCCGGATCTCACTCGGCTCGATCAGTCCCAGCTTGCAGAGCACCTGCAGCGATCCGTAGGTTGCTACACCCCGGATCCCGCTCAGGCGGGCATAGTCCGACGCCTTGAATTCCGATGGCAGTTCGGGTGGAAGAAATCGGGCATAATCTTCCGGATCACGAAGCCGAACGATCTGCTTGAGCACGGTGGGAATCCGGTCATACTTGGTGGCTCCGCGTGTCCGGCTTTTGTCCCATCCGTCCCGGAATCTGAATTCTTCCACGTCCAGAAGGAACACACAGACCGTAAGTCTGGACTCGGGCAAGAAATCCCTAAACCAGTATATCTCCTTCATCACGTCCGAAACCCGTCCCTTTTTTGTGGATCTTGTTCTTTTAAGGATCGCTCCTGTCTCCGGATCCATCCAGTTGATCCATTTCTCGGCTGCAATCGGGTAAATGACCGTGACCGGGATCTCGGTTTTCCTTAGATAGGCCTCGATCTTGCGTACGAGAGGATAAAAGGATCCGGTCTGCACTTCGTAAGCCATTCCGTCCGTGAACACGTCCGCCACGATGCCTTTCTGCCCTTTTTTCCCGGGAAGGATCTTCACCTCGTGGCAGGATTCATCGTCACACAGGAAATGCTTGATGATCGCGTGTACCCGCTTTTCGGAATACACTCCGATTCCCTCCGCATCCGTGGGCTTTGGCGCAACCATAAACCGGCGGACGACAGTTTCAAAATGTAAAGATTGAACGGATGGTGCTTCAAATAAAACGCCATCCGTTCTCTGAGTCAAGTCACTCATTTAAGAAGAGTGAACAGGTTGCCGATAATGGGAAGAGGCTTTTCCTCACCCTTTGCCGCATTCACGATACCCAGGATCATCAGAACCAGCCAAATCACTTCCATAACGAGCATGAATACCCAGCCCACGACCGGGATCAGATTCAGCAGAGCGCCGACGATGGAGAGGATCACTCCGACGATCAGGAGAATCAGTCCCTGGTTGGCGTGATATTTCGCAAACTTGGAGTTGGGGGCAGCCAGGATTGGAACCAGAACCAGAATGCCGATATAGGCCAGGATGGCGAATACCTTGTTCTCTTCCGCATCCGACTTGGGCTCACTTGCAGCCTTCTCTTCGGTCTTGGTCTCTTCGGCCTTGACTTCTTCGGTCTTTTCAGACTTCTCTTCCACGACGTCTTCTTCGGTCGTGTTCTTTTCGTCTGCCATAATCAAGAATTCCTTTCATTTGGATTGACACGGAAACGGCCCTTGTTCCGGGAGCCGTATCTTATGTGCATATTATAACCCTGCCTGTCAAAAAAATCAACCTCTTTTGTGAACCGGTTCATCATTCTTGCCGATTCCGCCCTGTCTGACACGGCCTTTCCGTCCGTTTTTCGGCCTATTCCCGCAGTTGACCGGGTTTTCTTTTTTCAAATCAATTGCAGAGGCGTCCTTTTTTTGGTATGATAGTAGCAATCCCAAGTGGAGGTGACCACTATGTCCAATCTTGATGAGTCGGTCCGGACCGTCTGTCATAAAGCCCGGCTGGCCTCTCCCGCACTTGCCTCGGCGGGAGACGGTCAAAAGAACCGGATCCTGGAGGCGATCGCCCGTACGCTCCGCACCAACAAACCGGCGATCCTGGAAGCGAATCAAAAGGACCTGGAAGACGCCAAGGCATCCGGATACCCGACGCCTATGCTCGACCGTCTGCTTTTGAACGAAAAACGAATCGACGGGATCTGCGATTCCGTTCTGGACCTTGTCCGTCTGCAGAGTCCGGTCGGGAGCGGAGACCGGTTTGTCCGCCCGAACGGTCTGGTCATAATGCGTACCCGCGTTCCGCTCGGTGTGGTAGGCATCATCTATGAAGCCCGGCCCAACGTTACCGTGGATACAGCCGCGCTCTGTCTCAAAACAGGAAATGCCATCGTACTCCGCGGGGGAAAGGAGGCGCTCCGTTCCAACCGGATCCTAGTGGATCTGATGCGTAAGGCTCTGTCCGAAGAATCCTTTGATCCCGATCTGATCGGCTTTGTGGACGCCACCTCGCGGGAAAGCGCTCTGGCGCTGATGTCCTGCCGCGAAGACGTGGACGTCCTGATCCCCCGCGGGGGAAAGGGCCTCATCCGGGCCTGCGCCGAGAACGCAAAGATCCCTCTTCTGGAGACCGGCGCCGGGAACTGCCATCTGTACGTGGATGATTCCGCGGATCTTAAGAAAGCCCTTGCCATTGCCGTCAATGCCAAATGTCAGCGGCCCTCGGTATGCAACGCCATTGAGACGCTGCTCGTACACAAGGACGTGGCGAAGGCGTTCCTGCCCCCGTTTGCCGATATGACCGAATCGTACTCCCTGGAACTCAGGGGATGCCCGGAGACCTGTGCCCTTCTCTCCAAAGCTGTTCCGGCATCCGAGGAGGACTGGGACACGGAATACGACGCCTATATCCTGGCGGTCAAGGTCGTATCCGGAATCGACGAAGCGATCGCTCACATTAACCGCTACAGCACACATCACAGCGAAGCGATCGTGACGGAAAACCTGGCGCACGCGCGCCGTTTCCAACAGGAGATCGATTCCGCCTGTGTCTACGTCAACGCCTCCACCCGGTTTACGGACGGCGGTGAGTTCGGCTTTGGCGCCGAGGTAGGCATCTCCGTGCAGAAGCTCCATGCGCGCGGCCCTATGGGACTGGAAGCCCTGACCACCGTCAAGTATCTGATCGAAGGAGACGGACAGATCCGCTCCTGATCGTATCCCCCAACAAAAAAGCGCTGTCAGCCGGCAGCGCTTTTTTTGCTGGATCAAACCTGTGTGAATCCGAGTTTCTTGCGGACTTTGCCCAGGGTGCGTCTGGCATACCAGGCCGCTTCCTCGGCGCCTTTCTTCATCTGGGCTTCCAGATACGCCTTGTCGGCCACCAGCTCCTTGAAACGGGTCTGGATCGGCTCCAAACCGGCCGCACAGGCTTCGCCCACCGCGATCTTGAAGTCCCCGTATCCAACGCCTTTGAACTCCTGCTCGATCTCCGGGACGGTTTTGCCCGTAAAGCAGGAATAAATGTTAATCAGGTTCCGGATACCGGGCTTCTCTTCCGCGTCCCGGATCTCCGTATCCGAATCGGTTACAGCTCTTTTGAACTTACGGATGATCGTGTCCTTGTCATCCAGGATGAACACTACGCCGTTGAGGTTCTCGTCCGATTTGCTCATTTTCTTGAGCGGGTCCGCCAGGGACATGATCTTTTTTCCGGTGGAGACCACGATCGGTTCCGGAATGGTAAAGGTGTCC
Organism: Clostridia bacterium; assembly: GCA_017539425.1. GTDB lineage: Bacteria > Bacillota > Clostridia > Oscillospirales > CAG-272 > RUG14240. Next base: position 2,401 of record JAFYHA010000147.1, on the reverse strand, counting down.
GGATACAGCTGGTTGAAGCGCGTCGCGATGTCCCTGGTCAGTTCCACGTGCTGTTTCTGATCAATGCCGACCGGGACCACATCCGTCTGGTACAGCAGGATATCCGAGGCCATCAGGACGGGATAGGTGAACAACCCGGCGTTCACGTTGTCCGCATGCCGGGCGCTCTTGTCCTTGAACTGGGTCATTCTGGACAATTCCCCGAACATCGTGAAGCAGTTCAGGATCCAGGCCAGTTCGGCATGCTCATGGACATGGGACTGCACATACAGCGTGTTGATTTCCGGATCCAGGCCGCAGGCGATATACAGGGCAAGTGTTTCATATGTGCGGCGGCGGAGTTCTGCCGGGACCTGCCGGACCGTGATGGCATGCATATCCACCACACAGTAAAAGCATTTATACCGGTCCGAATAGGTCTTGAAATTCCGGATCGCGCCCAGATAGTTCCCAATAGTCAGGTTCCCGCTGGGCTGCACGCCGGAATAGGATACTTTTCGATCGTTAAACATACTCTTCTCTAAACCTCATCATGATTTGACAAACTGTCTGGCCACTTCGCCCAGCCGTCTGCACCCTTCCTCGATCTGCGCTTCGGACGGCATGGAATAGTTCAGCCGGAAACACCGGGACGGAGCTTCCGTATCCGCATTGAACGTCACGCCGGGAACGATCCGCAGGTTCTTGTCGACACAGGCCCGGATAAAGCCTGCCGCATCCGTTCCTTCGGGCAGCGTGCACCATACGAACAGGCCTCCCTGCGGGCGGGTAAACTTGACGGACGGCGGGAGTTCCTTGGCCAGGCAATCCAGCATCCGTCTGCACTTTTTCCCGTACAGTGCCCGGAGTCTCCGTATATGCGCATCCAGGTCGTACTCGGTCAGGAACCGGTAGCACAGGATCTGGAAGAAGATGTTGGTGTGTACGTCTTCTGACTGTTTGGCCACCACCATTTTCTGGGCAATGGGATCCGGGGCAACGACGAACCCGAGACGTATGCCGGGCGACAGGATTTTGGAAAACGAAGAGCAGTATACCACGATGCCCTCCTCGTCCATGCTCTTCAGGGTCGGGACCTCCTCCCCGTCAAAACGCAATTCCCCGTATGGGTTGTCCTCCAGGATCAGCACGCCGTGCCGGAGACAGATCTCGTAGATCTTTTTCCGCTTTTCCAGTGTCGTAGTCGTTCCGGCCGGGTTCTGAAAGGTCGGGATCACGTACAGGAACCGGATGTCCGCATTGGAGCTCAGCGTCTCCTCCAGCGCATCCGTATCCAGCCCGCTGTCATCCTCGGACAGAGGTACGCCGACGGTACGGGCCCCGCAGGAGCGGAATGCGTTCAGAGCGCCTACGAACGACGGATTTTCAACCGCAACGGCGTCACCTTCGTTGCACATAACCTTGCACAGCAGTTCAATGCCCTGCTGTCCGCCGGACACGACGATGGTGTTGTCGAAATCACGCCCGATCCCAAAGACTTTTTTCTGACGGTCGGCAATCGCCTTCCGTAAAGGTCCGTATCCGTCCGTCACACTGTACTGAAGCGCGGCGACAGGCTCTTCTTCAAAAATCTTCTGCGCCAGTTCGGCCAGTTCTTTTACGGGAAAGGCTTCCGGAGAGGGGTTTCCGGCGGCGAAAGAAATCGTGTCCGCATCGGAAGGAGCCTTCAGGATCTCCCGGATGGCGGATGGTTTCAGATTGGCGATTTTATTTGAAAAACGGTATTCCATAATGCATAACCCCCGGAAAAAAACAGGGGATGCTTCAGATGCATCCCCTTTTTGTTCGGCAGTCGATCAACCGAGCTCGGCAAAGTACTTAATGGTGCGGACCATCTGGCTGGTATAGCTGTTTTCGTTGTCATACCAGGACACGACCTGAACCTGATAGGTATCGTCGGAAATCTTGGATACCATGGTCTGGGTAGCATCGAACAGAGAGCCGTAGCGCATACCGATCACGTCAGAGGACACGATCTGGTCTTCGTTGTAACCGAAAGACTCGGAAGCGGCAGCCTTCATAGCGGCGTTGATGCCTTCGGCGGTAACATCCTTGCCCTTCACGACGGCAACCAGAATGGTGGTGGAACCCGTCGGGACAGGAACGCGCTGAGCGGAACCGATCAGTTTGCCGTTCAGTTCGGGAATGACCAGGCCGATAGCCTTGGCGGCACCGGTGGAGTTCGGAACGATGTTGGCAGCGCCAGCACGGGCACGGCGGAGATCGCCTTTTCTGTGCGGGCCGTCCAGGATCATCTGGTCGCCGGTGTAGGCATGGATCGTGCTCATGATACCGGACTGGATCGGAGCGTAATCGTTCAGGACCTTGGCCATAGGAGCCAGGCAGTTGGTCGTGCAGGAAGCCGCGGAGATGATCTGATCCTCTTTGGTCAGGGTCTTCT
>JAFYHA010000146.1 GCA_017539425.1 Clostridia bacterium | reverse complement strand
TTCCCCTTCTTTGTAAGGTCGGTGCGCACTTTGTCTTTTGCGCGCACCAACGGTTGATATAGTCCACATCCGACTTCCTGTGGGACACGGTCAGCCAGTCCCATGTGTTGCGGATGAAGATTTTGATTTTTGATTCGTAGGTGCCGGTCTCCTGGTACATACCCGTCCGGTACATGCAGGGGTATGTGTAGCCCGCTTTGGGAACCCCTGGCTTATGCCCCCTGGCTTCAGTTGACATTTGTTCCCACCGGGCCAGATTACTCCGGTAAGAGGACACCTTACCGATCGCCTCGTCGATGGCACCGCGCCGGAGGTAAGACGGAAACTTATAGAACAACTTGTCAAACTTGTCATATTTCACTTCAGCGTTTGCTTGAGTCGCATTGCACAAGTGCTCCACATGCTGTTGCTGTAAATGGAGTATCTTCATTTTGACGAGATCTTCCCATTCATTCAGGCACACATTGATAAAGAACGAAACGGCTTCGCGGTATATGGCAACAGTCTCTTCGAATATGTGATTGTAATGTTTGATTTTTACACTGTAAGTCGAATAAAGCGTCACCCCGAAAGCCTCCTTTCATTTATTTACGGCCTTTTCAGCTCGTTGATATATGTCTTCACATGTTCAAGCGATCTATAACGCTGTAGTCACACAATAGAACGGGTACCGCCGAGGGCTGCCTCAAGATCTGCTTCTTGATCTCCGGGCAAGGTAGAAACAGCCGGCGATTAAATATTGTGATTGCGTCAGACAGGCAAAACTGCGGCTTGCAATCCACGAAATAACCGCCTTCCATACATAACGGTTTGTTTGCATTGTGAAATTGCATCCCACATATTTTATACCACATACTATCTATAGATACAATATATTTTATAATATATTTAGGAGTGAAAAACGGCTAACTCACGACTGAAGTCACGAGTGTGCGCCGCTAGATTATCATAATACACCACCTATTATCTGATTTTGCGTGTACACGCATTTTTAGACATTTTGAACAAATAATTCTGTTTAATCTTTTTCGGCTTCCCCATATCAGGAGCCTCAAGTATCCTTGCGGAGTATGGCAAGATAGTCGGTGTAGGAGTATATCTTAGCCTTGCCCGCTTTTGAGGTTTGAGAAAGAATTCCCTTTCCGATTAGAATATCCGCATACTTGGCAGTCGTATTGTAGGAAAATCCAAGTGCCATGGATGTCTTTTTTATATCGATGATCGGGCTTTTCTCAATGTAGGCAAGAAAGCGCTCCAAATTGGCCCTGACTCTCGGGGCTTCTTCCATCAAAGCCGATAGACACCTGCGATGAATCACCGTCAGCTTATCGATGGTTTCTATCGCGTCCTGCGCCGTCTGGGCAACGGCACGAAGAAAGAACCCGATCCATTGCTCATAGTTTCCGCTTTTTCTTACTTCGCTCATCCTGTCGTAATACTCGATCCGGTTGGACTTGAGATAGCACGAAATATACAGAGCGGGAGTCGAAAGAATGTGCGTCTGCATCAGGAACAGCGTGATGAGCAGTCTTCCAATTCTGCCGTTGCCGTCGAGAAACGGATGGATCGTCTCGAACTGGTAATGTATGAGCGCCGCACGAATCAGCGGATCCAGCGTGTCATCGGTATTCATATATTTCTCAAGGTCGGTCATAGCTTCAATCATATCCTGCGGATTCGGCGGGATATACCTGGCGTTTTTCAGCGTACTGCCTTGTCCTCCAATCCAATTCTGAGAAAAGCGGAATTCACCCGGTGTCTTCTCACCTCCGCGGACTCCGGAAAGCAAAACGGCATGGGTCTCCTTGATCAGCCTGTTGCACAAAGGAAGCGTATTCATCCGCTCAATGGCGAATTCCGTTGCCTTGATGTAGTGAATGACGTCTGAAACATCGCCGTTTACATTTCTTTCGATATTCGGGTCAAGAACATCGTCAAGCGTACACTGAGTGCCCTCGATTTGCGATGAAACGAGCGCCTCTTTCCGGATATACATGGCAACGAAAAGATCCATATTTGGAATGCGTGAAGAAAGGCCGTCAAGAAGAGCCACTTTTCGATTTGCCTCGATCAGTAGCGCAATAGTTTCTTCATCCAGCATTACAGGAGGCGATGGAGGCAGCGGCGCCGGACAAAACGAACGGTATTGCGCTTCGCCGGATAGATTGAGTACAAAAGCACCGGAACGGTTTTGCATGGTTTGTCACCTCGAAATTGAACTTTCTATGCTTATGATAGCACAGAAAATTCAGAATATCAACCAATTTTGAAATTTAAACATATAAAAACTCAAGATTTGTCAAATAGTTGAAATTCAATCACCAAAAAGAACTCTGAACCGGGTTTCCGGCAAAAACGCAAAAAAGCGGTATAGCGATTCGGCTATACCACTTTTTTCGCTCATTTTTCTGAATCACGCTTTACAAAAGCGGGATTCCGGCCTTGCGGCAGGCTTCCACGGTCGCTTCATCCCAGATGCTGGACTGGACTTCCCCGATATGCGCGCAGCCCATGAGGAGCATGCACAACCGGGACTGTCCGATGCCGCCGCCGATGGTCAGGGGCAGCTGTCCCTCGAGAAGCATTTTGTGAAACGGAAGGTTCCTGCGGTCGTCGCAGCCGGCCAGCGTCAGCTGGCGGTCCAGGGACTGTTCGTCCACGCGGACGCCCATGGAGGAGATCTCAAACGCGCAGTCCAGCCGTTCGTTGTAGAACATGATGTCGCCGTTGAGGTCCCAGTCGTCATAGTCCGGTGCGCGGCCGTCGTGCAGTTTTCCGCTCTTCAGTTTGCCCCCGATCTGCATGATCAGGGCGGTCCTGTGCTCTTTCAGGAACGCGTTCTCTCTCTGCTTGGGCGTAAGGTCCGGATACATGTCCTCGAGTTCCTGGGACGTGATCGCAGTCATGTCGCGGGACAGCCGGGTCCGGATCTGCGGGAAGTCCACGTTCAAAAGCTCGCAGGTGTCACAGATGACGTTCACGATCCTTCCGGCGGTCTCCTTCAGATAGTCCAGGGTCCGGTCCTCCTTCCGGATGACCTTCTCCCAGTCCCACTGGTCCACGTAGATGGAATGCAGGTTGTCCAGTTCCTCGTCCCTGCGGATGGCGTTCATATCGGTATACAGGCCGTTGCCGACGTAGAACCGGTAGTTCTTGAGGGCCAGGCGTTTCCATTTGGCCAGGGACTGCACGACCTGTCCGTCAGACCCCACGGCGGGGATATCGAAGGAGACCGGACGCTCGTAACCGTTGAGGTTGTCATTGAGTCCGGAGTCCACCGTCACGAACAGGGGTGCGGAGACCCGCTTGAGGTTCAGTGCGGCAGCCAGGCGGTCCTGGAACGTTCTCTTGATGAACGAGATGGCTTTCTGCGTGTCGTATACGTCCAGCGCGGGCCGATAGCCCTTGGGAATGACAATGGTGTTCATAGCAAATGACTCCTCAGGCTTCTGCGGCAGGTTCGGTCTTCGGTTCGGCCGGCGCTTCGTACTGCCGGATGATGACCTTGGCCGGGCATTTCTCGGCGCACTTGCCGCAGTGGTTGCACAGGCTCTGGTCGATATGCGCGATGTTGTTGGTCAGGGTGATGGCTCCGGTCGGGCAGTTGCGCTGGCACAGGCCGCAGCCTATGCATCCGGCGGCGCACATCTCGCGGACCGCCTTGCCCTTTTCCTGGGACTTGCAGCGGACCACGTACATCGCGTCCTTGGGAATGAGTTCGATGATGTCGTTCGGGCAGGTGCGCACGCAGGCGCCGCACCCGATGCATTTGTCTCTGTGGACGAACGCGCGTCCGTTCACGACCTCGATGGCGCCCATCGGGCAGGCCCGTACGCAGGATCCGAGACCGGTGCACGAATACGCGCAGGTCTTGCTTCCCCGCCCCGGAGCCAGCGCCACGCGGTGGCATTCCTCCAGGCCGTAGTAATCGTATACGAATTTGGTCCGGTCACAGGTCCCCGAGCAGCGGACCACCGCCACGTGGGGTTCCGCGCCGTCATCCGGAAGCCCGAGCAGCTTGGCCAGTTCCCTGCGGCTGTCCGCGTCGCACTGGGCGCAGCGTCCGGGCTTGGCCTCGCCCTTCGCGATGGCCTCGGCCAGCCCGTCGCAGCCGCTGAACCCGCAGCCGCCGCAGTTGGATCCGGGCAGATGGGCGCGGATCTCAGCCACACGGGTGTCCGTCTTGGTATAGAAGATCTTTCCGGCGATGCCCAGGAGCAGGCCCACGACGATGCCGGTGCCGGCCACAACGCCGACCGCAATCAGTATCGGTTCCATATGAGTCCCTCCTTAGCGAAGCGCCGAGAAGCCCATGAACGCGATGGCCATGAGCCCGGCGGTCAGAAGCACGATCGGAAGGCCGCGGAAGGTCCGGGGCACGTCGTTGCCCTCGATCTTTTCACGGATGCCGGCCATCAGCACGATGGCCACGCCGAAACCGACGGCCGTACCCACGCCGGTGAGCACGCTCATGCCGACGTTCAGACCGTCCTGCACGTTGGTCAGGGCCACGCCGAGAACGGCGCAGTTGGTGGTGATCAGCGGCAGGTACACGCCCAGGGATTTATACAGGGCCGGAATGTACTTCTTGAGGATCAGCTCGACCAGCTGGACCAGCGCGGCGATGACTAGGATGAATACGATGGTCTTCAGGTACGCCAGGTTGAACGGAACGAGCAGATAGTTGTAGATGATGGCGGAAGCGAGCGAGGAGATCGCCATGACGAACACGACGGCTCCGCTCATGCCCAGCGCCGTGCGGATCTTGCTGGACACGCCGAGGAACGGGCACAGCCCCAGGAACCGGGACAGCACGACGTTGTTGATGAGCACGGTGGACAGAATGGTCAGGAGGATGACTTTCATTGCGCGTCACCTCCCTTTTCGGCAGCGGCCTGTGCGGCCTTGAGCTGCTCCGCCTTTTCACGGGCGGCTTTTTCCTTCGCGGCCTTCTCCTCGGCCGCCTTTCTCTCCAGTTCCGCGTCCAGTCTTGCGTGGTTGGCCGAGCAAATGGTTCCCGAGCAGTACCGGCAGTTGCCGCCGCAGGCGATCTCGTTGGTCGCGTTCTCACGGACCTCCGGACGGACGATCCGGTTGCGGATGGCCGCGATCACGGCGAGTACGAAGAACGCGCCGGGAGCGAGCACGAAGATGGAGACCGGCGTATACCAGTCGCCCAGCACCTGGAAGCCGAACAGCTTCCCTGCGCCGATGAATTCACGCACGAGGCCGATCAGGGTCAGCGAGCAGGTGAAGCCCAGGCCCATCCCGAGCCCGTCGAAGACGGACGAGACGACCGGGTTCTTGGAGGCGTAGGCCTCCGCGCGGCCCAGGATGATGCAGTTCACCACGATCAGCGGGATGAAGATGCCCAGGGCGTTGAACAGTTCGGTGGCGAACGCGTGCATGAAGAACTCGACCAGGGTGACGAGGGTCGCCACGATGACGATGTAGGCCGGCATGCGGACGCCGTCCGGGATGATCTTGCGCAGAAGCGAGATCAGGAGGTTGGAAAAGACCAGGACGGCCATGGTGGACAGGCCCATCGCGAAACCGTTGATCGCGGAGGTCGTGACGGCCAGCGTCGCGCACATGCCGAGCATGAGCACGAAGGTCGGGTTTTCCTGCCATACGCCGTTGTACAGCCTCTCAAGAGGTGAACCTTTTTTCAGTTTCATCGATCAATCACCTCCGAGTGCCACGATCTGCAGGACCGCGTCGTTGACGGCTTCGGTGACCGCTTTGGTCGTGATGGTCGCGCCGCTGATGGCGTCGATCTCATTGCCTTCGGCACCGGTCTTGGAATAGGTCAGTCCGGGCGTCTTGCCGGCGAACTGCGCCTGGAAGTCTGCGTTGAGGCAGTTGGCGCCGAGTCCGGGAGACTCGTTGGAGGCGGACAGGATCCGGATGCCGATCACCTTTCCCTGAAGGTCGGCGCCGATCATGATCTGGATGTCTCCTCCGTATCCGGCGGACGTGGTGACGTTCACCGCGTAGCCGATGAGCGCTCCGTTTCCGTCCAGCGCCTTGCGGAGCGTGCCGTAGGTCAGCCGGTCATGGTTTTCAAAACTTGTGTCCGAGTCCTCGAAACGCGCGGCGTCCGGGCAGACCTCGGAAAGGGCCTTCTGTTCGGCTTCGGCCTCGGCCCTGGCGATCGGGCCGGACGTCACGGCGTACGCGCCGGCCAGGAGGCCGCCCGCGATGAGCGTGATGAGGAACAGGATCAGGGTATTCTTCAGGATGGGATTCATGCCGCGCCTCCCTTCTTTTCCCGCTTCTCCCGGCCGAAGGGACGGGGCAGCGTCACGCGGTCGATCAGGGGCACGATGCAGTTGCCGATGATGATCGCGTAGGACACGCCTTCACTGGACGTGCCGAACACGCGGAAGATCGACGTGAGAAGTCCGAGCAGCACGGCATAGATCGCGCAGCCCAGGGCGGACATCGGACTCGTGACGTAGTCGTTGGCCATGAAGCAGGCGCCCAGGAGAAGGCCGCCGCCGCAGACCTGCGCGACGAGGTAGGACGAGGTCAGCATGGCCGCGTTTCCGCCGATCAGCTGGAACAGCACCACGAAGGCGACCGTGGAGGCGACATACACGCACGGAATGAGGGGCGTGATGACCTTCCGGACCAGCAGGTAGATGAATCCGAGCAGGATGCAGACGACCGAAACTTCACCGATGCATCCGTTGTGCAGGTCGAACAGCATCTCCACGACGTTGATCTCCCCGCCTTCCCGGATGATGGCGAGCGGGGTCGCCTCGGTCAGCGCCGACGTGCTGAAGAGCACGCGGAAGGTGGCCGGGAACGTGGTCATGATCTTCGCGAACGAGATCAAGAGAAAACACCGGGCGGCCAGGGCCGGGTTCATGAAGTTCTGGCCGAGTCCGCCGAAGAACATCTTGACGATGAGGATGGCGAACACACCGCCCAGGACCGGGATCCAGAACGGGACCGTGGACGGCAGGTTGAGACCCAGGATGAGTCCGGTCACCACCGCGCTGAGGTCCCCTACCGTCACCGGACGGCGGGTGATCTTCTCAAACAGGAATTCGGTCAGCACACAGCTTGCCACCGCCATGACCAGGACCAGAGCGGCCCGGTAGCCGAAGGCGACGATGCCCGCGATGGACGGGGGCAGGAGGGCGATGCAGACGTCCAGCATGATGCGGGTCGTGCTCGCCGAGGAGCGGATGTGCGGGGAGACCGAGACGTGGATACGGGAGGCCTGTGCGGTTTCAGTACTCATGCCTTGCCTCCTTCCCCGGCCGCTTTCTGGGCGGCCGCCTTGCGGGCGCGGATCAGCGCGCCGGTCTCACGGCGTCCGTAGCGCATGGACTGGACCAGCGGCCGTTTGGCCGGGCAGACGTACGCGCAGCTGCCGCACTCGATGCATTCCATTCCGCCGTAGCGTTCGAACAGTTCGAAATTGTTCCGGTCGGACAGGAGCGCCAGGTACTGGGGCACCAGCCGTTCCGGGCAGGCCTGCATGCAGGCGCCGCAGCGGATGCACGGGGACATGTCCTTTTTCGCGACCGGGTCCTTCGTAAGGGCCAGGATGGACGCCGAGGTCTTGACGACCGGGATGTCCAGCGTGAACATGGCTATGCCCATCATGGGACCGCCCGAGATCATCTTCTCGGGGGTGACGGAGAATCCGCCGGCCGCCTCGGCCACGTGGCTGTACAGGTCGCCTGTGCTCACCCGGACGTTGCAGGGCGTGTTCACGGCGTCTCCGGTCACGGTCATGACCTTGCGGATCAGCGGGATGTTCTTCTCCAGCGCGTCCAGGGCCGCCAGGACCGAGGCGACGTTCACGACGACGCATCCGACCTGGGCCGGAAGCAGCGAGGAATTGAGCCGCCGGCCGGTCAGGGCCTGGATCAGCATGCGCTCGCCGCCCTGCGGGTAGCGGGCCTTGAGCGGAACGATCTCACAAACGTCCCCGGACTCCTTCTTCAGCGCCTCGATGCAGGCCGGCTTGTTGTCCTCCACCCCGACGAGGCATTTCGCCTTCGGGAACAGGGTCTTCAGGTAGCCAAGGCCGCGGACCAGGTCCGCGGTGCGCTCCAGCATCAGCCGGGCGTCCGAAGTCAGGTAGGGTTCGCACTCCGAGGCGTTGCAGATCAGGTAGTCGATGGTATCCGGCTCCTTGACCGCCAGCTTGACGTGCATCGGGAATCCGGCGCCGCCCAGTCCCACGATCCCGGCGTCCCGGATGGCGTTCCGGATCTCGTCCGGAGTCATCGAGCCGGGGTCCCTGGGTTCGCCGTACCCTTCGGCCGGCGTGTACAGACCGTCGTTGGAAATTTCGATGCAGGTCTCGGGTTCGCCCTTGAGGGTCATGTGCGGCCGGATGGCCACCACGGTCCCGGAGACCGAGGAGTGGATCGGCACGGACACGAACCCCGCAGCGTCCGCGATGCGGTCGCCCATGCGGACCGTATCGCCCGCCGCGACGACCGGGACGGACGGTGCCCCGATGTGCTGGGACAGCGGGAAGAACAGGACCTCTCCGGGTTCGATGTCCCGGATGGGCTCCAGCTCGGTGCTGTCCTTGTGCGCGGGCGGATGGATACCCCCGCGCAGGAACGTTAGTGACATAGTAACCTCCTATCCGTTCCGGATGGCCTCCGCCAGCTCCGGAAGGAGACGTTCGAATTTGACTCCGTACCAGTGGTCCGGATCGCCCTGCGTTTCCTTGATGCAGGACACGGTGTAGTCCGCCGCGATGCGGGCGGCGTCATAGATGGTCTTGCCGTTGAGGTAGGCCCCCACGAACGCCGACGCGTACACGTCGCCCGTCCCGTGGCAGCCCTTGGAGATCCTCTCGTGCTCGTAATAGGACATCCCGTCCCTGCCGTACACGACCACGCCGGTCCGGCCTTCCCGGTAGCTCACGCCGGTGAGCACCGTGGTCTTCGCGCCCAGCGCGCACACGCGGCGGCACAGTTCGGCGATATAGGACTCGTCGTAGGTCTCCTTATATTCGGTGCCGGTCAGGAAGCAGGCCTCGGTGATGTTGGGCAGCGCGATGTCCGAAACGGCGACCAGTCTGGCCATTGCGGCGACGAAGGCGTCGTCGAATCCGTAATAGAGCTTGCCCGCGTCCGCCATCGCCGGATCCGCGATGAACGGGGCGTCCGGCTTCATGAGGTCGGACACGATGCGCTTGACGTAGTCGATCTGTCTGGCCGAGCCGAGATAGCCGGTATAGACGGCGTCGAAGGAGATCTTCTCCTTCTGCCAGTGGTCCGCGATCTTCGGCATGTCGTCGGTCAGGTCCCGGAACGTGAATCCGGTGAATCCGCCCGTATGGGTGGACAGGACCGCGGACGGGAGGATGCAGGTCTCCATGCCGCAGGCGGACAGGATGGGCAGCGCCACGGTAAGCGAGCACTGTCCGACGCAGGAAATGTCCTGCACGGTGAGGATCTTTTTGTAAGAGGTATCCATATTCTCAAATTGCCTTTCTGCAAATATTGTCTAGTGGTTACGGTTTTTCGGTGCCCAGCGTGATCTGTACGGTCTGCTCGCCGGCGCCCTCGCGGTAGAACCGGACGGAGACGGTGTCCCCGCCCCTGTGTTCGTTGATGATGGCCGAGACCTCGGTGACCGAGGAGACCTTCTTCCCGTCGATCGACAGGACGATGTCCAGGGCCTGCAGTTTGCCCATCGCGTCGAACCCTTCGGTCACGGACAGGATGAGCACGCCGTCCGCGCCCGGGATGAAGACCATGGTCGGGTCCACGTAGATGCGGTAATAGCCCGCATACCGGGAATCCCCGGTTTCCGGTTCGGCCTGGTCACCCTCCTTCGGCTCATCGGAGTAGTAATAGTATCTGGGTTCTCCGCCCTCTTCCTCCGTGACCAGCATGACCGGAGAGATCGTGCCGTCCTCGTTGTTGATCAGGAAGTAGCGGCTGTCGGTCTGTACGCCGTAGGTATAGGCGGTCACGCCGATCAACGGACGCCCTTCGGCGATGTCCGAGGTGGCCTGTTCGGCCTGGTCACCGCCCGCGATGATGGCTTCGGCCAGCTCCACGGCGCCCGTGATCGGGATGGCCATGTTCAGGTAGTCCACCGAGGTCGCGTTGGCCTTCATCGTCACGATCCCGATGACCTGCCCGCGCGCGTTGATGAGCGGGCCGCCCGAATTGCCGTTGGTGGCGTTCGCGTCGAACTGGACCATCGTGGCGCGCTTGGACAGCTTGCCCGTCGAGTCATAGACCCGGACCTCCCGGTTCGGGTAGGAGACGATGCCCCTCGTGACCGTGAACGCATACTGCTTGCCTCCGGCGGTCCCGATGGCGACGACGCTCTCGCCGGCCATGACCTCATTGGAGTTCCCGATCGGGAGGGTCGGGTACCCGGAGCCCTCGATCTTCAGGACCGCGACGTCCTCCAGGGTACGCATGCCCACGAGTTTGGCGTCCATCTTCCGTCCGTCCCGGAATTCCACCTGCACGGACAGCGAATTCTCCATCACGTGCGCGTTGGTCAGGATATACCCGTCCTCGCGGAACAGGAAGCCGGTCCCCAGCGAGGAGCCGGTACTGGTCGCGTTCTCGATCATGACGATGGCGGGCATGGACTGGCTTGCCACCGCGGCCCCGTCGATCTGGCCCTTGGCCGGATCGCCCAGGACCTTGCCGTACAGATATCCGTTGGCGGCCAGGAAGACCAGCGCGCCCAGGGCGAGCACGACGCACAGAAGGACGCCCATCAGCACGAAATTGACCGTGCGGGTGACCTTCACCGTCCTCTCGATCCGGGCGATGTCCGGATCCTTCCGGACCTTCGCCGGTACGGGTTCCCCCGAAGCGGCGGCCGGTACGGTATCCTCGGCGGATCCGTCTTCCGGTCCCTCCGTCATTTCCGTTGCTTCGGTTTCTGACGTGTTTCCGGTTTCTTCCGTATGATCGGTCTCTTCTGCAGTCTCGGTTTCTTCTGTCTTTTCCGGTTCTTCCGGCTCTGCCGTTCTCTCCGGTTCCGGGCTTTCCTCCGGGGCGGGTTCTTCCCCGTCCGTGACGGGGCTCTCCGGCCCGCTCTCTTCCGGCTGAGTGCCCGGGTCTCCGGTCTCACCGGATACGGGTTCCGGGGCCGGACTTCCGTCCGTACCGGGATCCTTTACGGTATCCGGATCCGGTTCCGGAGTATCCGTTACGGGCTCCGGGTCCGTCTCTTCGGTATAGTCTTTTTTCTCTTCATCCAGCATTATGGTTAACACCTCGAATTGCGGTAGGATATGGGATCAGTCCCCGGCCGTTTCGGGCGCGGAGGGCTCCAGCGTGAAGCCGAACTCGCAGTCCTTTCCCGGGACCGATCTCAGGTATATGGTCTGATGGTGCGCCTGGACGATGGTCTTGGCGATGTAGGTGCCGAGTCCGGTGCCGGACTTGTCCAGTCCGCGGCTCTTGTCGCTCTTGTAGAACCGTTCGAAGATGTGCGGCTGGTCCTCCTCCACGATGCCTTCGCCCTCGTTGTAGACCGAGACCAGGATGAACCGGTCCTGCGGAACGGGCAGCGCCGTCTGTTCAGGCAGGTCCGAAGGTTCCGCCCAGCGTATGGACAGGCGGAGCAGTCCGCCCTTCCTTGCGAACTTCACGGCGTTGTCGCAGAGGTTGTACAGCACCTGATAGATGGCGTCCCGGTCCGCCTTCACCGAAAGGCTGTCCGTCTCGGTCTCGAAGGAGACCTCCAGACGCCGGTCGTCGATCTTCTGTTCGAACGAGATGAGGATCTGGCGGGCCAGCTCACAGACGTCGAAGTCGGTCATGTTGAAACGGCGCTCGCCGGCCTCGATGCGGGACATCTCCAGCATATCCGTGACCAGGCGGGACAGTCTCTGGACCTCCATCGTGATGATATTGAAATACTTGTCGTACTCCTCGGGCGGAATGGCCCCGACCCGCATGTTCTCGATATAGCCTCCGATGATGGTCATCGGGGTGCGCATGTCGTGGGATACGTTGGCCACGAACGAGGAACGCATTTTGCTGCTCTGCTCCACGGCTTCGGCCATCCGGTTGAAGGATTCGGCCAGCTGGGCCACCTCGTCCCTGCCCCTGACCGGGACGCGGACGCTGAAATCCCCTTTCCCGAACGCCTTGACCGCGCGGTTCATCGTCCGGAGGGGATCCGTGACGCGGAGCGTGATGAGATACAGGACGCCGATCGTCACCAGCATGGACAGGACCACGGCCAGCAGGACCGAACGCCCCGCCGCGACCTGGACGTTGAATCCGGGCGCCTCGGCATAGATCAGCACGTATCCGTATTCGCCCGCTCTGGACGCGGCCAGGATGGTCTTCCGGCTCTTCTGCAGTCCCATCAGGGTCGGGTCGGGCAGATCGTTTCCCGCACGGATGGACTCCAGAACGGCCGGGGGCAGGACGCTGCCTTCCCGGAACGGTTCCGGCGCATCCGGATTGCTGAGCAGGATCCGTCCTTCCGTATCGGTTACGGACATGCTCTTGCAGTACCCTTTGGCCGTTACGACGGAAATGGAATCCGCGAGTTCATTCCGGAGCAGTTCCACCCTCTCCTCCAAAGACAAGGTGGCGTCGGTTTCATTCAGCAGGCCCTTGAGCACGATGCTGCCGTACCGGTCCGCCATGTCACGCGTATCGGTCCGGTAGAGATCCACCGCATCCCTGGTGAACAGGGTCACCAGAGCCACGGACAGGGTCAGCAGGGCGAGTATGAAGATGAGCCCGACGGCCACCAGGTATTTGACGAATATGGTTTTGAACATAAATCAGCCTTGGACTTCGAACTTGTATCCGACGCCCCAGACGGTCTTGAGACTCCATTTGGTGGATACGCCCTCCAGCTTTTCGCGCAGTCTCTTGACGTGCACGTCCACGGTCCTGGAGTCACCCAGGTAATCGAAGCCCCAGACCTTGTCAAGGAGCTGGTCCCGTGTGAAGACGTGATTGTAGTTCGAGGCCAGGAAGAAGAGCAGGTCCAGTTCCTTGGGCGGAACGTCGACCTGTACGCCCCGGATCTTGAGCTCGTACTTCTGCTTGGAGACTTCCAGGTTCTCGAAACGCACGACCTCGGAATCGCCCTGCCGGTTCTGCGCGTTGCAGCGGCGCAGGACCGCCTTGACGCGGGCGGAGAGTTCCTTCATGTCGAACGGCTTGACCACGAAATCGTCCGCGCCGAGTTCCAGACCCAGGACCTTGTCGAAGGTCTCCCCCTTCGCGGTGAGCATGATGATCGGCTTGTTCGAACTCTCGCGGAGTTCCCGGCAGACCTGCCATCCGTCCTTGCCCGGAAGCATGATATCCAGGAGCACGATGTCCGGCTCGTACAGTTTGAAGTGCGCGATGCCTTCGTTCCCGTCCGCGGCCGTCTTAACTTCGTACCCCTCGTTTTCAAAATAGATCTTCAGCATATTTCGAATGTTCTGGTCGTCGTCCACAACCAGAATCTTCTTGTCCATCATGCCGCGATACCTCCTTGAAACTTACTGGTGCAATATATTATAGACTTATATTACAGGCAAGTCAAGACCGTTGTCCATCCTTCCGGGCCGGAAGGGGCAAAAAACTTGCGGCCGGACATGCAAGCGAACCGTGCCCGGGCCGTTTCCGGTCCGGGCGCAGTCTGTAGGTATGGGGAAACGGCCGCTCAATCCCCGACGGCCCGGCCCGCGAACACCTCTTTGATGGTGCTCTGGTCGCCGAATCCCTTGGAGAAGGCGGATTTGTCATAGGCGTAGTAATAGCTCACCCGGGTTCCCACCCCGTCCAGGATAAACGCCACCCGTTCCGCGGGCATGGCGAAATAGCCGTCCTCGTCGACGTTGCGCACGTCGTCGATGATATGGGTCAGGAAATCCCGGCGGTACTCGTCGCTCTGGTTGGCGAACCAGCTGATCTCGTCGTAGCCCCAGATATAGATGGAGCCCTCCTGCTTGACCCCGGGATTGACCG
Source organism: Clostridia bacterium (assembly GCA_017539425.1). Taxonomy (GTDB): domain Bacteria; phylum Bacillota; class Clostridia; order Oscillospirales; family CAG-272; genus RUG14240. The sequence goes on along the minus strand of JAFYHA010000146.1, from coordinate 6,034 downwards.
GAGCTCCCCAGTTGTCCAGTTCCACCAGGTACGGCAGGTGCTCGCAGGTCCAGCCGCTGTGGGTCTTGCCGCCCAGGCTGTCCCCGTAGATGGAATCCACGTATCTCAGCTTGACCGAGGCGGTGAGGTTGCCGTCTGCGTCCTTGGTGTCCGAATGCAGGCGGGACGGCCACATATGGAAATCGAACATGAGCAGTCCGTCCGCGTCCAGGAAGCCGTGGCTGTGGGCGTTCAGGAACACGAAATGGCGTCTTGCGTTACTTGCGGCGTACTCCCGGATCATGGTGGCCAGTTCGGTATAGCGCCGGTGGCCGGCGTCCTTGGCACCCATCAGGTTGACCTGCCCCATGTGGAGGGCCTCGTAGCCCACGTCGATGTATTTGGTGGCCCGGTAATAGAAGAACATGCGGGTCTCGAGCCTTGTGATGTCCGGAACGCTGGAGTTCGTGCCCCACTGGTTGAGATACCTTCCGTCCTCGAAGATCATGTCCTCATAGCTGAAGTTCCGTTCCTCGGGCTCCTTGCCGAAGGCTTCGAACACGTAGGCGGGGACCGGGATGGAATTGATCCCGTCTTTGTTGACGCATTCGAACAGGCAGGCCTCGAAGACCACGTCCGGATCCTTCTTGTGGACCGAATTTATGAAGTTCTTCTGTCCGTTGTACGTGCTGTAGTCCGCGGCGGACGGGGACCAGCAGGTGGCCGCCCTTGCGATGTATTTGGCGCCCACGTCCAGGATGAAGTCCTTGGCATAGGACTTGGACAGGGACAGCATCTCCCCTCCGGACAGGGTCACGGCGCGGGACAGGTAGGCCCTAAGCGTCTCCTCGCTCACGGATCCGTCGAAGTCGAACACGGATTTCTCCTTCGGTTCTTCGGTCTCCGTCTCTTTTACGGTTTCGTTTCCGGCACCGCTCTCCGGCGTCTCGCCGGTCTCTCCGGACGTTGCCTTTTCCGTCGGGGTCTCCGGCTTTTTCGTATCCGCGTTTCCGCATCCGCCCAGCGCGCCGAGAAAGAGCACGGCGCAAAGGCCGAGGGCCAGCGCACGGAGTGCGGTTCTGTTCTTGAGCATATGATTCCTCCTAATCTCCCACGGGGCGTGCCGCCAGGACCCTTGCGATCGCGTCCTCGTCGTCCATTCCGAAGGGACAGCTGTCTTTCGCATAGGCGAAATAGTAATAGGCCGTGCGGACCTTGTCCGCGTCGTGGATGTAGGCGATCCGTTCGCCGGGCATGGCGAAATAGCCGTCCGGGTCCAGTTCCCTCACCCGCTTCGAGATCTCCATGAGGATCCGGGCGCGGTTCTCCCGCGTCTGGTTGGCGAACCAGGAGATGTCGTCGTATCCCCAGACGTGATAGCCCTTTTCATCCGGCTTTCCCAGGTTGGGTATGTCGCAGCCCCAGTTGTCGATCTCCACCAGATAGGGCAGATGCGCGCAGGACCACCCGAAATGGGTCAGTCCGCCCAGGGAATCCCCGTAGATGCTGTCCAGGTATCCCGGAAACACCGACGCGGGCATCGGGCATTCCGGGGTCGGCTCCAGTTCCCGGAAGCGGGCCGGCCACATATGGAAGTCCAGAAGCAGTTTTCCGTCCGTTCCCGTGATCCCGTGGATATGGGCGTTGAGCAGGACGGTGTGACGCCTTGCGTGCTCTTTTGCATAGGCGTGGATCTTGTTGCACAGATCGGTATAGCAGGCGTATCCGTTCTGCGCGTCCAGCCGCCCGATGAGATAGACCTGGCCCAGATGGAAGGCCTCGTACCCCATGTCGATATAGCGCATGGCCCGGGTATAGAAGAAGAGCTGGGTCTCGGTCTTCGTGATGTCCGGGACCGACTGCCCGGGTCTCCAGAAATCCAGTCCGTACGGGCTGACCATATCGAGGTAGCGGAAATTCCGCTTCTCGACGGGCAGGCCGTAGGCCCGGAAGGCCTCGGGAGCGACCTCGATCCCTTCGGCATCCTTCGTGATGTGCTCGAACAGGCAGGCCTCCAGAATCAGGTCCGGGTCCTGCGCGTGCAGTTCGTCGACGAGGATCTTCTGGTTGGGATAGTCCGCCTCGTCGAGCGCGGAAGGCGTCCAGGCGCAGGCGAACCGGCAGACGTACTTGACGCCGGTGTGCGCAATGAATTTCCCGATCCAGGGGGCTTTCCCGGGCGCCGGGGTCCGTCCGGGCTCGCACACGGTGAGCGTGGCGGCGCGGGACAGATACGCCCGCAGCACGTTTTCCGGGACGGTCCCGTCGAACGCGAACGGATTGGAACAATCAGGCATATGTTTTCTCCTTTCCGGGTCCTGCCCTCAGGCGGAAATCCCGACGCGGGCCATCAGCCCGGCGCCGTGCTCCTTCAGCCAGGCATGGAGCCAGTCATAGTCCGGGCATACCGAGTACACGTACCGGTAGAACCGGTCCGAATGGTTCATGACAAGACGGTGGCAGAGTTCGTGGACGGCCACGCTGTCCCGCACCTCGGGCGGGGCCAGCAGCAGGGCCACGTTGAAGCTGAGGCCGCCCTGCGCGCTGCAGGACCCCCAGCGGCTCTTCATTCTCCGGAGCGTGACCTTTCCGTAGGACACGCCTAGCGCCTTCGCGTAGCGGTCCAGACGTTCCAGAAAGGCCGGCATCTCCCTTTTCACAAGAGCCCGGATCTCCGGAACGCTCATGGGAGGCTGGTCTCCGGCCCGGGCGCTGCGTTCCCTCGCCGCGCTCACATGGGCCGTGAGCCAGCGCTGCTTTTCCATGAGAAACGCCCGGATGCGGGCGGTACCGAGGGTCGCCGGGGCCCGTACAACGGCTTCCCCGTCCGGTTTGACCTCCAGGGTGAGCGTGCGGCGGGCGGACCGGATGACCCGGACGTCGATCCCGCCAATGCTGAGGATCTCCGGCATGTTATCCGAACGGACGGAACTTGTCCTCTTCGTCCAGATCCAGCCATTCTGTGATCTGGCGCATATGGCGCAGCCCGCTCTCGAAGCCGGACGGATGGTGAGCGTCCGAACCGGTGTAGAATTTGCATCCGCACTGCCGGGCCAGACGGTAGGGACGGAGCATGCGCTCCCGGTTCTCCCCTTCATAGCGGTCGGTATTGACGTTGAGTTCCAGACCCATGCCGAGCTCGGCCATCCGGCCGAACAGCTTGCGGAACATCTCGTCGGAGATCCCGTCCAGGATCTCCAGATGCGTTTCGAACGTAGCGTCCTTCATGGCGCCCGCGACCAGGCCGTCGGTCAGGTGGGCCAGTCCCATCTTGTGGAACGGATAGTTCATCTGCAGGAGGTTCCAGAAGCGCTGCACGAACGCGTTTCGGCGGGCGTCCGCGCTTTCGAAATCATCGGCGGCGATGGTGCGCTCCTTGAAATGCAGATGGTTGATCGGCACGATGATGAAGTCCAGCTTGTCCGCGTTCTTGCGGTCCAGCCCGACCGTGGAGAACCGGTCCATGTCGCATTCGCATCCGAAATGGAACCGGACGTGCTCGCCCTGCGGCAGGGGCAGGCTCTGCTCAATGACCTCGAATCCACCCCAGATGCGCAGAGGCGTGGGAACGTCGGCGTCCCAGAAATGGTCCGTAAGGACGATGTCCTTCATCCCCGCCTTTTCGGCATAGGCCAGGATATTCTCCGGGATCTGCTCGGGATCGTTGGAGCAGGGAGAGAGCCTGGAATGGATATGGTAATCCTGATCGACCTGAAATTTCATACTTTTACCTCGCGGCGGCTTCGGGCTCGCGTCCCGTATCCGCCTTCCCTTCTATTTTAGCATACGGCCGTCGAAAAAAGAACCGGTCGGGCAAAAAGAGTCGAAAAAAAGCAGGCCTAGGATCGCGGGCGGCGGGCGCGGCCCGTCCGCATTTGACTTTTTCGCCCGATGATCTTATAATAGTGTCCAGCAAGACATGCCCCGCCGGTATCCGTCCGGCAGGCGCAAAGAAGGGTTCCTATGGGCTGGCTTCAGATTTCCAATCTCGTGATCTGCATATTGTTCCTGACTTTCTATTCCTATCAGATCGTATACATTTTCATTTCCCTTTTCCGCAGGCCGAAGACCTTTCCGGACGCCCCGAAGGACAAGCGCTATGCCGTCCTCATCTCGGCGCGCAACGAGCGGGGCGTCATCGGGTTTCTCCTGGACAGCATCGCCGGGCAGGACTATCCGTCCGAACTGGTGCAGGCCTTCGTGATCGCGGACAACTGCACGGATGACACCGCGGAGGTGGCCCGGGCGCACGGCGCCACCGTCTATGAACGGTCCGACCCAGTCCGCGTCGGCAAGGGATACGCCCTGACCCGGCTGATCGGATGCATCTGGGAGGATTTCGGGAAGGACGCCTTTGACGGCTATCTGGTCGTGGACGCGGACAACTTGCTCACCCCCAACTACCTGACCGAGATGAACAAGGCCCTGTCAGCGGGCTATCCCGTCCTGACCGGCTACCGCAATATCAAGAATTACGGGGACAGCTGGCTTGCGTCCGGGACCGGGCTCTGGTTCCTTCACGAGAACCGGCAGCTCAACAACGTCCGCACGCTCCTCGGGACCAGCTGCGCCGTATCCGGGACCGGCTTCATGGTCTCAAGGGAGGTCCTGCTGGAGAACGAAGGCTGGAAACAGCATCTTCTTCTCGAGGACGTGGAGTTCACGGCGGACAGCATCCTGGCCGGGCGGAAGATCACCTACGTGCACGCGGCCGTGCTGTACGACGAACAGCCCGTCCGGTTCGGCCAGTCCTTCCGGCAGAAACTCCGCTGGGCCAAGGGATATCTCCAGATCCTGCACAAATACTTCGGCAGGCTGTTCCGGGCCATTTTCCGCAAGGGCGGTTTCTCAGCCTACGATATGCTCATGAACATCACGCCCGCCTACCTGCTCACGCTCGCCACGGTCCTCGTCAACGTAGCCGGCATCGTGTCCGCGATCTTCGTGGAACAGATGGAAGCCCTTGATATCCTTCGGATCATCGGGACGTTCCTGTTCGGACTGTACTGGTTCGCGTTTCTCGTCGGCCTTACGACCGGCCTCTGCGAATGGAAACGGATCCGGGCCTCTGCCGGAAAGAAGATCTGGTCCTTCTTCACCTTTCCTGTCTATATGCTTACGTTCGTACCCGCCGCGCTGGCCGCCTTCTTCATACGGCCGCAGTGGAAGCCGATCGAGCATACCCGGGCGCAGGGACTGGACGCCGTGGAATCCAAGAAAAAGACGCCCGACAAGAAGAACTGACCGATACACTCAATCGAAGAGATCAGCAGCCTGCTCCGTTCGGGGCAGGCTGCGATTCTAAAATGCATCTCTCTTCATTTGTTGCTCGGGCTCAACAGGCCCGGGCATTTTCGTTCATTTGCAGTGGGTATTTGTCATTGTGCAACATAGTAAATCATCTCGCTTTCTACAAGCGTCCGTATGGCTTTATCTGGAAATGCACCTGCATATTTTGTGATATCTTTCTTGGAGATGCCGTTTTGGCGGATATACTCTGATGTGATGCGCCTTCTTTCGTCATCGAAGAAGGACGGAGAAACCGTATTCATAAGTTCAAGGAAACTTTGAACGGCAACATTGTCCTTCGTGATTGGCGTTCTTGCGCGGCGAAGAAGAACCCGGGTTTGTCCTACCGCTATTTCTCTGACCTTTGAGGCCTCATTGTTGGTAAATATTTCTACAATGTTCGGCACTTGTGTGGAAAGTCCAATCAAATTCAAAAACGCAGCGCCGGAATAGTAGCCTATTCGCTCATCACCTGATGAAATATATCTTTTTTCAATTATCTTCTGCGGATTCAACTTGGATGGACCTAATGCTGTCATTTTTGGCACGTAATAGACACCTTTTTCAAATCGAATCAGCTTTCCACAGGCGCACAAATCTGCCAGTTCTTTGCTGATCCACGGTTTTGAATAGTTTTTATACGCGATTGCATTCATCATAATCGGTTCATTATATCCGAATGAGTCCACCAAATACTCATATAGCACCATAGCATATCCCTCCTCTCTATGTGCACCGAAATTATAACACATTTTACCTAATTGAT
>JAFYHA010000145.1 GCA_017539425.1 Clostridia bacterium | reverse complement strand
TGACTACTTGAGTTTCGGTTTTCCCATTCTTTCTTTGTTCGATTTTCAATGGACGTGTTTGACACGTACAGAAAAGCTTTCGGGACGAGCACCTTTAGCTCAGCTGGTAGAGCAACTGACTCTTAATCAGTGGGTCCGGGGTTCGAGTCCCCGAAGGTGCATAGTCAGTGTCTTGAGTGCAGAGGGTCCACCTGTTCCCATTCCGAACACAGAAGTTAAGCTCTGCTATGCCGACAATACTTGCCTGGAGACGGGCCGGGACGATAGGTCAATGCCAACACAAAAAGGCCGGGGGAACTGAATAGTTTCCCCGGTTTTTCAAAAATGTGCCTCCTTAGCTCAGTCGGTAGAGCACCTGACTGTTAATCAGGGAGTCGTTGGTTCAAGTCCATCAGGGGGCGCCATGAAAGAAACCTGATTTGTCTATCAAATCAGGTTTCTTTCAGTTATATTCGCCTGAGGCAAGTTATATTGCGTTGCAGTTATATTCGTCTTTTGGACGAGTTATATTGCGCTTAGCGCAGTAAAAGGCTTGCTGGCGAATATAATATAACTGCGACCAACGGGAGCAATAAAACTATGTCGGCGGGGGTTCCCGTAAGGCATAATAAAACTGCCGCGAAAGCGGCGATTTAACCTGAAAACCGCAAGCACTTGCAAGAGCAAGTGCTTTTTTGAATTGCTATCCGTTTCCTGATTTTGCTCAACCGTTCAAAAGCCCTTCAATTCTCAATAATTATTTACCATTGTAAATAATTATTGACAAAGAATGGGGTTCGTGTTATCCTAACGTCAGGAGGTGACTTTGATGAGAATAGACTATTCAAAACTTTGGAAGCTTTTGGCTAGTAAAAGTATGACAAAAAAGGACCTTATTGAAATGAGCGGGATCAGTTCACGTATTGTTGCCAAAATGACAAAATCTGAAACTGTTACAACGGATACTCTCCTGCGTATTTGTGAAACTTTGAGATGCAATATTTCTGACATAATGGAGTGTGTTGACGAAGATGCGATCTCGGTTTATAGGGCGTTTATCTCTTTGGGTAAAGTAACGGATGAGAACGAATTATACAAAACGGTATCGTTTTCAAAAAGCGGAAAGAATTATACCGTTTATGTATCGAAATCACGGGCAACGAAGGCTACTCATATCGAGTGTCGGTCTAACAATACGATATATTGGGTTCAATTATACCCATTTGGCGGTGTTGGCGGTCCGTCGCGGGTTGAGAAAGTTTTTATAAAACCAATCAATAAAGAAAATGAGAGGTCAATTGTCATAATCAAGGGCAAACCCGGTATCATTACGGGACTTGATGAAGGAATATTTGTTTCGAGTCGCGGTATCCCAAAATCAAAAAACAGCGTGTATGTCATGTCAGAAGGGGCATTCAAATTATTTGAGATATAATGAATTTGATTTTAGCGGCATCGTTAAAACCGGTATAGTGTTTTATGCGAGCTGTAACATATTTTATAGTTAAAATAAATAGATAAATGCTTTTGAGGTCACAATTTGTGACCACAAAAGATGGAGGTATATATGGCAAAAAAGCACAAGAGAAAACAGCGGAAATAATCCCTGTGACTATAGATACTAAGGATGTGAAGAGTTTAATACATGTGATGCAAAACCGCTTTGACGTCACTTCCTTTGAAAACGGAAGCGCGGTTATTTCCTCGTTCTGTTTTGCGGAATGTCTCGGCTATGCCGATACCTTTTTTGTCTACTAGGGCAAAAGAGGCTTCTTGTTTTCATCGATGTCGTATAGTATAATCATTCCGACACGTATTCATTCTGCATGAGCACAAAGAAGCGGGATAATATGGCGGTAAAATTGGAAAACAGGCAATATCGTAAGAACCAGCAGGATATTTTTGAAGGAGAAAAGCAATGACATACAGCGAGTATGATGGCAGACTGTACGACAAAATGGACCGGATCAACAGAATCTACGAGGGTAGAATCTTCAATAGGATCGGAGAACTGGATAACGTAGAAGGGGTGGAAACCAAGGACCACCTTCGCCAGCCTCCTGAAAAGGGCTGGATCGAATGGAAAAGCGGTATGATATGGGGCGGAGAATATATGAACCTGTGGACAAAAGGTTCCTTTTCCGTTCCAAAAGAGATGACTGGAAAAGATCTGTATATTTTGCCGGAGACCGGCGCACAGGAAGGCCTGGTTTTTGTCAACGGAAAACCGGTCGGCAGTCTGAATCAGGCCCGCGGCGGCCCGGACGGCCACTATTCGATTTGGATGGGCAAAGCCAAAAAAGCCGGGGAAACATTCCAGGTTGCCATCGATAACTATGCCTGGCATAATAACCCAGGTTGCAGTCCCTATGAGAATTATGGGCGAGACAATGCACCGGACAGTGCGTTCAAAAAGACGTATACCGGAATCTATGTCTGTGTTCGGGACAACGATATCTTCTATTTCACGTTCGCTTTGCGCAACCTGGTCCAGATGGCACGCGTTCTGTCTGACGAAAACGTGCTTAAGTTTGAGGCCCAGAATACGGTTCGGAAAATCCACGCTTTCCTGTGTATGGATCCGCTTCACAGAGAGTATGAGGTCTGGCACGACAGCATTCTTCGTGCAAATGAACTGCTGCGGGCGTTTTACGCCAAAGCGCACAAAGAGAATCCGTACCGCGGTTATGTCGGAATCCTGGGGCATTCCCATATGGATACGGCCTGGCTTTGGCCCTATACCGAAACAATACGGAAATGTGCTAGAACCTATGCCAATGCGCTGGCTATGATGGACAAATATCCGGAGTACCGGTTTGTTCAGTCGTCTGCATTGCATTGTGACTGGATGCGGACAGAGTATCCGACGATTTTTGAGGATATGAAAAGGCGTATTGCCGAAGGTCGATACGAAGTGAACGGGGGTGTCTGGGTCGAGTGCGACTGCAATATCACATCCGGCGAACTTATGGTCAGACAATTTTTAAAAGGCCAAGAGTTCTACCGTAACTATTTCAACAAGACAACGGATTCCTTCTGGCTTCCGGATACATTTGGATACAGCGCAGCCATTCCACAGATTATGAAAGGGTGCGAAGTGGATTATTTCTATACCACCAAGATGTCCTGGAATGATCTGAACCGGTTCCCGTATGAGACGTTTGTCTGGGAAGGAATTGACGGCACGCATGTTCTGACCCACCTGAACCAGATGCACTGCAGCCCGGATGTCGCAACCGTGACCAATTCCTTGCGCGGGGTACAGGACAAAAAAGACTGCCCGGACCGTCTGGTTGCGTTTGGCTTTGGAGACGGCGGAGGCGGACCGAACGAGCAGATGATCGAGGATGCCCGGATCACGACAGCCCTGGGCGGGATTCCCAAGGTGGAGTATACGACGATCAGCGATTTCATGAAACGGTTACAGGAAAAGTATACGGATCTGCCTGTATACAAAGGGGAACTGTATCTGGAAAAGCACCGTGGCACGCTGACGCAGGCACATGACAATAAGAGAAACAACCGGAAGGCTGAATTTGCGCTGCAACTGTTTGAATTCCTGAACGTGCTTTCCGGCAAACCTATGAACCGCCGCAATGATGAACTGGTCAAAGTGATCCTGAAAAACCAATTCCATGATATTCTCCCAGGCTCATCCATTCAGATCGTCAACGAGACGTCCAGAAAAGAGTTTACCGAATTATTCAAGGCTTTCAGAGCCGAGGATGAGGCATATCTCAACACAATGGTCAAGCCTGACGAGAACAAGATCTATGCCCTTAACCCGCTTTCCTTCGACCGTTCGGATCTGATCATTGCGGACGGAACAATCCCGGGAGTGGAAGGCTACGACGTGGAACATTTCCGGGACATGTCCGGCTGTGAGAAAACAGCGATCGGAAGGGTCACCGTACCAGCCTATGGAGCAGTTTCGCTAACGGTATCCAAGAAAAAGAGAAGTCGGAAATCTCCGTTCCGGTATGCTGACCATAAATTGGAAACCCCCCGGTACAGCGTAGAATTTGACCCGTGTGGAAGCATAACCAGCCTAGTGCACAAGGAAACGGGCAGAGAGGTCCGTAAGCCGGGCTCAGCCCCGCTGAATTCGCTTTACGTCTATGAAGACGTCCCGGTTGAATGGGATAACTGGGATATCGATCTGGATGCCGCAGACACGGCTCAGATTGAAACCAGGCTTATATCTTCCGAAGTCATTGCGGATGGTCCGCTGTTCTTTGCCATCCGTAACCGGTATCAGCTCGGATTTGCTTCTTCGCTTACGCAGGACGTCATCTTCTATGCCGGCTCGGATCGGATCGATTTCGTCACCAAACTGGATTGGAAAGAGAAGAGAGTCCTGCTTAAGGCCGGCTTTGATGTGGATATCCTTTCGGATACCGCCACACATGAGATCCAGTACGGACATGTGCAGAGGACAACGAAGCGGAATACCAAACTGGATGCCGGACAGTTTGAGGTCTGCAATCACAAGTGGACTGACATATCGGATACCAGATTCGGTGTCGCACTGCTCAATGACTGCAAATACGGCATTTCGGTCAATGGCTCGGATATGCGTCTGTCGCTGCATAGGGGAGGATGCCGGCCCGATGCGAGTGGTGACGAGGGAGTACATGATCTGACCTATTCGCTGCTGCCGCATGCCGGTGCACTGTCGACAAAGAATGTGATCTGCCCGGCGTATGAGCTCAATGTACCGGTGGTAACCGGCAAAGGGGAGCTGAATCGCCCGTCCCATCTCACGATTTCGTCGGATCACGTGATCTGTGAAGCGCTTAAGCCCGCGGACCAGGCCAGGAAAACCGTTGTGGCTAGATTGTATGAAACCGAAAGGACCTATGCGGAGACCGACATCAGGCTTCCGGAAGGTGCCAGAAAAGTATACCTAGGCAATATGCTGGAGGATGCCAAAGAAGAGTTGAAGATCTCTAAAGAGGGAACAGTACATCTGTCTTTCCATCCGTTTGAGATCAAGACCATTCTGATCCGGTTCTGAGCAGACGGATCAGCGGAAACACAGAACAAGAGCGGAATTAGATGAGTAGTCTTGTGGATTTGCAAAAGCAATTCGTGAATATGCGTTTTGGTACGTTCATCCATTTCAACAGCGGTACCGTCCAGTTCTGCAAAGGGGATATCGAGGACTGGGAATACGGAGTGGAAAACGACGGACACAAGCGTCTTTGTCCGTTTGACCGTGAACTACGTCGGCAATTGAATTGCCGAGCATCAAAGGATGGCTTGCGCCATTCAATGTGGTGCGTCCATAACACCATTGCACCATGACACTTTCATGCCTATGGCACTTACTGCTACACAATTTGTGTTACACAGCTACTTTTATGATTTTTGGATTAGACAATCCTTTGCACAAAGGACTCGAATTTAGGTTCGCTTCCTTCAGATAGACTCGCATAATGTTATATGCGCCTACAGCATCGGCATTCCAGATCTGCCCGTTTTCACGGTACAATCCCCGCTTCACCCTTTGCTTCTTGGAGGCACTTGCTTTTGAAACATCAACGGATAAAGGACTGCATTGACTGGTATAGGCTTCCGTCTGCTTCACAAAATCAATTCCGTACCTGGCCAGTTTATAGGAGAGCATTTGATAGATCCTGACAAACGGCAAAGCGTGCAACTTCTGATTGGCGACATGTCCGAGATCCTTGTTTTTCCGGATATGGGTTATATCTCCGATGATCACCTTGGAAATGCCATGCTCCTTGCAATAGTCGGCAATATACCGCGTAACCTTATGAAGATAGTCCGTTACCGTGTTGCGTTTCTTTTCATAAAGTTTCTGGATATGTTTGGATGATTTGGGATACTTTATGCCGGCATTGACTTGCGACGAATACCAGGCGGACTGAACCTTTGAGATGACTTTGTCATACTTCCAGCATATCGTCAGATATCTTCTGCCTACGATCATGGCCTTTCCCGAACTGTCATAGCAGGTCATCAGGTTGTGAAGACCGAGATCGATGGAAAGATAATGGCCGTTATCCGGTACAAGGTTCGTGTCCGGTACTTCATGTATGATGATGATCTCCATACTTCCGTTTTCCGGAGGATACAGCCTGATCTGCTTGATCGCATCCATGTTCTTGAAAATCTTGTTTTCAAGATATAGATAGTTTTCATGAATGCCATACTGCTTCTGCATGAAGTCCTTCAGATTCTTGGGTATGGATAATCTCACCACGTCGGAACCCGGATCATGGACAATGCCCACCTGCATATAGGTAATGGCCATATTCTCCTGCTTGAACCTGGGCGGTCTCGGATTTTCGATCCCTTTTGACTTGTGGAGGGCATAGAAGGATCGCCACGATTTGTCCAGCTGCTTACACACTTCCTGTGCCGTCTGTGCCGGAAGAGATTTGTACCAGATGTCATCCTTGTGGGCGGACTTCTGATAGTACCAGTCCGGATATGGAACAGAAAGATTCAGCTCCTTATAGTGAATGCGCTCATAATTGCAGACGTTCCAGAGTTTGAAGGCTGCATAGCACATATGACCGATGATATTGGCATAAGACTCGTTGATTCGGCAAACGGTCTTGCTTGACAGCCTCATAGAGAACCTCCCTTCAGTATAGTTTACTCTGGTGCTCGATATATCTTTTGATGTTCTCTTCAGACACCGAGCCGATCGTCTCGCAGTAGTACGAGTGATTCCACAGTTCACCCCGCCAAAGCTTAGATTTGAGATCCGGATAGGTCTCAAACAGTTTTCGTCCGGTAATCCCTTTCAGGTACTTGACGATATCTGTTACAGACAGCTTTGGCGGAGCCGTGACAAAGCAGTGGATATGATCCTGTTCGCCGCATTCAAACAGTTGAACGGTAAAGCCTTTGCTTTGTGCAATTTCCTGCACCAGTTGTTTCAGATAGGCTTCGACTTCCGGAGTCAGGATTTTTCTTCGATACTTGACTGACCACACCATATGATAATTGATATTACAAACAGAGGTGCGGTAATGAATTAAATTATCGTTCATACATATAGTATAGCAAATAAGTTCGTTATATACAATAGCTTGAGAAAGAAAAAGACGCTTTCATCTCGGTAATTGAATTACCGAGGATTCCCGCTTATCATCCTAAGGCGATCGACTGCGAAAAATGGGCGAAACTGGCCAAAAGTGCTGGCTGCCGGTTTGCCGCGCATACAACCAAACACCATGAGGGGTTTGCCAACTGGAATACGGCCTTTTCCGAGCATTGCGTCAAAAACGCAACGAACCGGACGGATATTGTAGCACGCTATCTGGAGGCGTTCCGGGCCGAGAAAATCGAAGCAGGGCTCTACTTTTCCGTTCTGGATCTCACGGCAGGATGCGGTCGGAACAGTTTTACATCAGCCCACCGAAAAATGGTGTTTGGGGAACTGGAAGAACTCCTGACACGATACGGAAGGATCCCGTTCCTGATGGTCGATGGATGGAGTGCGCCATGGGGCGGTCCTTCGTATGAGTTACTTCCCTTTGAGGAAGTGGATACGTTCGTCAAATCGATCCAACCGGACTGTCTGCTGATGAATATCGGCTGCCGGGATGGAATACAGGGGACCGATATCGTGTTTTACGAAAACGGAGCCGGGCAGGAGATCGAGGACGGATTCTGCGGGCCGGGTGTACTTTGCCAGAAATTGACGAAGACATGGATGTGGCGGGAAAGCGATCCCACGGATACGCTCAAAAGCGCGGACTGGGCCATTGCACAGGCCCAAAAGTACTGCATTCATGCTCAACATATCGCCAAACCGGGACGGAGGCGTGGATGAGAATCAGGCGGCTGTATTCGAGGAGATCGGGAAAAAGCTCATTCTTCCTCAGCCCATCCGGGAGATCCCGGATGGCTGGCTGACCAGATAGGGAGCCGAATCCAGTCGGTTCGACAGACCGGAAAGGAAAAAAGATGAGAGCCTATTTTGCGGGCGGTTGTTTCTGGTGTATGACGCCGATCTTCAAGATGTACGGTGTGGGCCGGGTGGCCTGTGGCTATTCAGGCGGAGATGAATCTCAACCGGCCTACAAAGATGTGAAAGCGCAGAAAACCGGACACCGGGAAACGATCATGCTGGACTACGATCCGTCCAGAGTGACCTATGACAAACTTCTGGATATCTATTTTGCCAATGTGGATCCGTTTGATCCGGGCGGGCAGTTCATTGACCGGGGGCGTTCCTACTCGCTGGCGATTTACTACCAGTCCGAGGAAGAAAAGGAAAAGGCCTCGGCCCGGATATCCAAACTACAGAGCGAGTCCGGTAAGAAGGTTTACGTGGCGCTGGAACCGTTCAAAACCTTTTTTGAAGCGGAAGAGGAGCATCAGGACTACTATCTGAAGCATCCTGAAGAGTTTGAAAAAGAGTTGATTGAGTCGGGCCGTAAACCGAAATGAGGACCTTTCGCCGAAAAAAGCTTGCGTTTTTCCAAACGGAAGCTTTTTTTGCGACTTTTGCCTGTGGAAAAGTATATATTTTTAATATTTAATATAATTATTAACTTGTCACAAGGACAAATTTGTTATATAATTAGAAATGCAAACCGACTTCAGGTGTAACTGAAGAAAAAACTAATTGATGGGAGAGAAAACGGTATGATTAAACTTAGCCCTGTCGCCGTTGCCAAGATCGAAGCAATCTGCGATCGCTACGCGGCAGAACAGACGCCCTTGATCATGATCCTTTCCGATGTCCAGAAGGAATACGGGTATATTCCGTTGGAAGTGCAGGAGGTCATCTCTAAGCGCACCGGTATTTCCGTTGCGGAGATCTACGGAGTAGTTACATTCTATTCCTTGTTCTCACTGGAACCGAAAGGCAAATATGTCATAGGCTGCTGCCTGGGAACCGCATGCTTCGTAAAAGGGGCCCAGAACATCATCGACAAATTCTGCGAGATCCTGGGTATCCAGCCTGGCCAGACCACACCCGACGGGTTGTTCTCCATTGACGCGCTCCGTTGCATCGGCGCTTGCGCCGCTGCTCCTGCTGTGTCAATCAACGGACAGGTCTATGCACGTGTGAAGGTTGATGACGTTCCCAATATCATCAAAAGCTATCGCGAGAAAGGGGGCGCAGCGTGATGAAGAAGTTCCAAACTGTTGAAGAACTGAAAAGCGCCATAGCCCGCTATACCGAAGAATTGAGTTCAAAGTTCAACGGCAAAGACGGCAAACGTTATGTCATGCTTTGCGGCGGAACCGGTTGTATGGCCGCAGGCACAATGAACCTCAAGGAAAAATTTGAGGAACTCATCGCAAGCAACAACCTCAAGAACGAGGTTGAAATCCGCGTGGTCGGTTGTTTCGGCCTTTGCTCCCAGGGACCGTTTGTCCGGATCTTCCCGGAAGACGTGCTTTACCGTCTGGTCAAACCCGAAGACATCGAAGAGATCGTCAATACCGACCTCAAGGGACACAAGATCGTTGAGCGTCTGGTTTACGAAGATCCGAAGACCAAAGAGAAGATCACGAAGATGGAGAACATCCCGTTCTACCGTAAGCAGAAGCGTATCGCTCTGCACGGCTGCGGCGTGATTGATCCGAACAAGATCGAGGAAGCACTCGGCTTCGGTGGTTATCAGGGCCTGATCAACGCTCTGTCGATGACTCCGGAGCAGGTGGTCCAGATGATTCTGGATTCCGGCCTGCGCGGCAGAGGCGGCGGCGGTTTCCCGACCGGCCGGAAATGGCTGTTTGCTGCCGGTGCCAAAGGCGACCAGAAATACGTGGTCTGCAACGGTGACGAGGGCGACCCCGGTGCCTTTATGGACCGTTCCGTCCTTGAGGACAACCCGCTGGCTGTCATCGAGGGTATGGCCATAGCCGGCTATGCGATCGGTGCAAGTGAAGGTTACTTCTACATCCGTGCCGAATATCCGCGCGCTGTTGAGCATATCAACGCGACCATCAAGAAGGCTGAGGAACTCGGACTTCTGGGCGACAACATCCTTGGAACCGGATTCAACTTCCATGCCCATGTCCGTCTGGGCGCCGGCGCGTTCGTTTGCGGCGAGGAGACAGCTCTTCTGAACTCCATTATGGGCAAGCGCGGTATGCCGAGACCCCGTCCTCCTTTTCCGGCTGTCAAGGGACTTTGGGACAAGCCGACCATCGTTAACAACGTGGAGACGCTGGCCACCGTTCCGTACATCCTCCGTGAAGGCCTGGATAAATTCGTGTGCTACGGTACCGAAAAGAGCAAGGGCACCAAGGTGTTCTGCCTGGGCGGCAAAGTCAACAACGTAGGTCTTGTGGAGATCCCGATGGGCGTTACGCTCCGTGAGCTGATCTACGATATCGGCGGCGGCATCCAGAACGACAAGGAATTCAAGGCCATCCAGACCGGCGGTCCTTCCGGCGGCTGTCTGACCAAGGAATTTCTGGACACCCCGATCGATTTTGACAATATGGTCGCGGCCGGCAGTATGATGGGTTCCGGCGGTGCGATCGTAATGGACGAAGACAACTGTATGGTCGACGTCGCAAAGTTCTACATGGGCTTTATCTGCGACGAAAGCTGCGGTAAGTGCACGCCGTGCCGTATCGGTACCAAGCGTATGCTGGAGATTCTGGAAAGGATCACAGACGGTCGCGGCACCATGAAGGATTTCGAAGAGCTCGAGATTCTGGGCGATACCGTCCGCAACAACTCGCTCTGCGCTCTCGGCCAGACATCCGCAAATCCGATCCAGTCTACCATCAAACACTTCCGTGATGAGTATATCGCACACATCGAAGACAAGAAGTGCCCGGCTCATGTCTGCAAGAACCTGATGGAATACTACATCGATCCTGACAAGTGCATCGGCTGCGGCCTGTGCGCGAAGGGATGCCCGACAAGCTGCATCACCCGTACCGAGTACGTGGCGCCCAAGCACAAGCTGGCTTCTATGAAGATCGACTCGTCCAAGTGCGTCAAGTGCGGAGCTTGCTATGCGACCTGCAAAGTCGGCGCGATTGAGAAGAAGTAAGAGAGGAGAACAATGGCGATGATTAACATTAAAATTGAAGGTGTTCCTTATCAGGTAAAAGAAGGACTCACCATCCTCGAAGCGGCCAAGGCTTGCGGGTATGAGATCCCGTCGCTTTGCGCATTCAATCACGGCGAATGCAACTCCGGTTCCTGCCGTGTCTGCCTTGTTGAGGCGACCGGTGCCAGAGGCCTCGTGGCTTCCTGTGTGTATCCTGTCAGC
Source organism: Clostridia bacterium (assembly GCA_017539425.1). Classification (GTDB taxonomy): domain Bacteria; phylum Bacillota; class Clostridia; order Oscillospirales; family CAG-272; genus RUG14240. The sequence continues at coordinate 30,543 of JAFYHA010000145.1, read as the reverse complement.
GAAGGCATGGAGATCCGCATTTCCACGCCCAAGGCTGTGGAAGCGAGACGGAGAAGCGTGGAACTTCTTCTCTCCAATCACAACCAGAACTGCCAGCAGTGCGACAAGAACGGCAAGTGCGAACTGCTCCATGTTGCCAATATCACCGGTGCCCGCGAAGGCGCATTTGCCGGTGAGAAGACCGAAGTGTTCTACGACGACGTGGCACCCGCCCTTGTCCGCGACACATCCAAGTGCATTCTGTGCGGCCGCTGCATCGCGCGCTGCGCCAACGCGCACGGCCTCGGCATCCTGGGCTTTGAGAACCGCGGATTCCACACCATTGTGGCTCCCGCTGAAAACCGTAGCTTTGCCGACTCCCCCTGCATCCAGTGCGGACAGTGCGTAACGGTCTGCCCGACCGGTGCTTTGATGGAAAAGAGCGAGATCGACAAGATCGACGAGGCAATGCGTGCCGGCAAACACGTGATCGTACAGGCGGCTCCCGCCGTTCGCGCCTCTTTGGGTGAGGAATTCGGATACCCTGTGGGCACACCGGTCACCGGGAAGATGATCGCAGCCCTCCGCCGTCTCGGTTTCGAGCGCGTATACGACGTCAACTTCGGCGCGGACCTGACCATTATGGAAGAGGGTACCGAACTGCTTGGCCGTCTGACCAAGGGCGGTGTGCTCCCGATGATCACATCCTGCTCTCCTGGTTGGATCAACTATGCAGAATACAACTACGGCGATCTTCTGCCGCACCTGTCCAGCTGCAAGAGCCCGCACCAGATGCAGGGCGCAATCATCAAGTCCTACTGGGCTCAGCAGAAGGGAATTGCCCCGGAAGACATCTTCGTCGTTTCGATTATGCCCTGCGTGGCCAAGAAGTTCGAGAAAGAACGCGAGCAGGAAAAGGTCAACGGTATTCCCGACGTGGACGCCGTCCTTACCACCCGCGAACTGGCCCGCATGATCCGCCGTTCCGGTATGCTCTTCAACCGGCTGCCTGACGAAGACTGGGATCAGGATATTATGGGCGATTACACCGGCGCCGGCGTTATCTTCGGCGTGACCGGCGGTGTTATGGAAGCCGCTCTCCGTACGGTCTACTTCAAGCTGACCGGCAAAGAGTACGGCAAGATCGTCTTTGAGGAAGTGCGCGGCCACGATGCCGGCATCCGCGAAGCGTCCATCGACATCAACGGTACGGTCGTCAATGTGGCGATTGCATCCGGTATGAAGTCCGCCAGCGTGTTGCTTGACGAGATCCGCGCCGGAACCAGCAAGTACCAGTTCATTGAGATCATGGGCTGCCCGGGCGGCTGCATCAACGGCGGCGGTCAGAGCTATGTCCGTCCCGCATTCCTGCCCAATGAAGAGGATGACATTCTGGATACCTACAAAGAGAAACGCGCGAAAGCCCTCTATTCCGAGGACGAGCGCCAGGTCATCCGTCAGTCTCACAACAATCCGCAGATCAAAGAACTGTATGAAAAGTTCCTCGGTGAGCCGAACTCCCATCTGTCTCACGAACTTCTTCATACCACCTATGCGGCAAGAGAAGGATTCAATGACTAAGCAGTTGCATCAGATGAATCGCTGATGAACAGCACATAGGGAAAGACCTCCCTGGCCTTTGGGCTGAGGAGGTCTTTTCTACGTTTTCGTGCGCCGGATTACATAATGTGGTATAATGGAGACGGAGCGGACCTCCGAAGCCCATTCACAGGGCCTGCGGTTCCGGGTGGAAAGGATTACTATGGAGAACTGGATCGTCGGGATCGATGGCGGGGGAAGCAAAACAAAATTTGTGTTTCAGTCCCTGACCAATGACCGGAAAATTGAATATATCGGTCCGGGGAGCAATCCGACAAACTGTGGTTTGGAAGGTACAATGGCCGTGCTTTCAGAAGGATTTCAAAAGGTATGCGTTCCTTCCGGGACGGTCCGGGCTGTCTTTGCCGGAATCGCAGGTTGCCTTCCCATAGACAGAGCAGACCGGCTGGAGGCATTTCTTCTGAAAATCATTCCTGGGGCACGGGTCGCCGTGCGCTCGGACATTCTGAATGTGATCCTGTCTGACGAGAAGACGGACGATTGCCTGGCCGCGATCTGGGGTACCGGATCCGTGGTGTTTTCTTATCGGTTCGGCCGGCTTCGCCGGTTTGGAGGCTGGGGCCCGGAGTTTGACCCCGGCGGAAACGGGTATGCGATGGGCCGGGACGCCATCCGGGTTGCCTTGGCTGTTCGGGATGGCCTTGAGAAATCCTCTCTTCTGTCTGAAATGGTGCTTCAGAAAATGGGCACCGTACACCCGGCCTCCGTTGCCGAGATCGCGGCCTTTGCCCCTTTGGTTCCGGAGGCATTCCGGAAAGGGGATCCTGTCGCGGAGCGCCTCCTGGACGAGCATTGCTCACAACTGGCAAACCTGGTCAACGTGGCTGGCCGCGAGTTTGACAATCCCGTGCGGCTGATCCTGGCCGGAGGCCTGACAGGGGATCCGGATCTGATGAACGGGCTCAGGAAAAAGCTGGTCCGTGTGAGCGACATACGGATCTGTACAGATCCTTCGGCAGGGGCGCTTCGGGGTGCCCGGAAACTGAGTCGGGGTGAAACGGTATGAGCGTGCTTGCTGGTGAACGCATCTGGTTAGGCGATCCGGAAGAGAAGGATACCTACGTGGATTTTAAAGGAACTTTTTCTTTTGACGGAGAACAAAAGGTCATTCTGAGACTGTCCTGCGACACCATTTTTGAATTCTTCATCAACGGTCGGAGTGCAGGGTTCGGGAACTGTTCCAATTTTCCAGGCCGGCCCGTTTACTATACGTTTGATCTGACCCGGTTCTGCAAAGACAAGAATGAGATCCGGATCACCGTATGGCATCAGGGAGTGTCTTCTTCCACGGTGATCCCTGCAGAAGCCTTTCTTCTGTTTGAAATCTCATCCGGTGACCGGAGCCTTCTGAAAAGCGGCCCGGATATCCTGTGCCGGGTGAACCCGTTCTACCGGTCCGGTCATCTGAAATGGATCACGGGCCAGATGGGACTGAGCTATTTTTATGATGCCACCGGAGATGCGAACTCCCGCTGGGAAAAGGCGCAGTGTACGGGAGAGGGAACGGCATGGGAAAACGGAATTCTTCCGCTTAGACTGCTGCCTGCCGTATCCGGGGAGATCCGGAAGACTTCCGATGGGGTCCTTGTGGACCTGGGCCGGGAATACGTCGGATTTCTGGAACTGGATATTGAGAGCGACCGGGAGCAGACCGTCAGGATCGAATACGGCGAACATCTGAGGGACGGACGGGTCCCCGGCAGGATCCACAGCCGGGACTTTTCGGTAGAGATCCGGCTGAAAAAGGGAAGGACCCGGTTTCGCAACCGCTTCCGCAGGTTTGGCTGCCGGTATTTGGAATTCACCGGGGAGAGCTGCAAGGTGTACAAACTGGGTATACGGCCGGTCCGATATCCGGTAACCAGGATACCGCGCCGGTTCCCGGATGACCGCCTGCAGCAGATCTATGATGTCGGGGTGTATACTCTGGAGTGCTGTATGCACGAGCATTATGAAGACTGTCCGTGGCGCGAGCAGGCACTCTACACGATGGACAGCCGCAACCAGATGCTGTGCGGATACACTGCTTTCCGGGGACATGCCTTTCAGAGGGAAAATCTCCGGATGATCTCACGCGGGCTGCGCCCGGACGGGCAGTTGAACATATGTTTTCCGGCCGGAACCAACCTGGAGATCCCGTTCTTTTCTCTCGTGTATGTCCTACAGGTCTGGGAGTATGTCCGGGTGACCGGGGACAGGGAAATCCTGACCGATCTTCTGCCGGTACTGAAAACCATTCTGGATACGTTCACAGGGCAGATATCCGCACAGACCGGGTTGATCCCTTCATTCCCGTTTCCGTGCTGGAATTTTTACGAATGGAACGAGGTCAATTCCAATCACAGTGATCTGCAGCGGGGACCGGAATCGGATAATCCTCTTCGCTTTGACCTGAATCTGAACGCCATGTACGTGTACGTCTGCGGACTCTATGACCGGCTGAGCGGCAGCTGTACGGATACGTCGGACGTGCGCAAGGGCATCCGGAAGATGTTTTATGACAAAGATACGGGGCTGTACCGCGTCAGCTCGGACTGCAGCGGGTTCAGTATTTTAGGTAATGCGCTGGCCGTACTGGCCGGTATCGGTGACCGAAAGACACTGGAAACCGCTCTTGAAAGGACCGATCTGGTTGTTCCGATCACCCTTTCCATGCGCACGTTCCTGTATGAAGCGATCCGCAAAACGGACAGAAAAAACGCGGGGCAGAGGATTCTGGCGGATATCCGCAGGGTATACGGCCGGATGCTTGACGCAGGCGCGACCACATTCTGGGAGACCGAACTGGGCGCGGAGGATTTCGGGGGAGCGGGAAGCCTGTGCCACGGATGGTCCGCTCTGCCGGTGTACTATCTGGTCAAATATATGCGGCCATCAGGCCGCAAACCAATGTAATACTTGTGAAGGAGAAAAGAACGATGAGATACACATATCGCACACAGGGCGTTTGCGCGTCGGAGATCTCGTTTGACCTGGAAGGGAACGTGGTGTCCAACATCTCATTCCGGGGCGGATGCAACGGAAATCTGAAAGCTCTGTCCAAAGTGCTGGACGGATGGACTGTCGAGCAGATCGTGGAGAAACTGGAGGGCAACACCTGCGGATTCAAGGGTACCTCCTGTGCGGATCAGCTGACCAAGGCGGTCAGGGAAGCATACAGTCAAAGCTAGGTGTCCAAAAAGCAAAGCCTTTTCCCGGATCCGAAAGGATCCGTGCGAAAAGGCTTTTATTTTTTTTGGTTAAACGGTTGACAAGTTGTTCAACTGTTGATATAATAAGAGCAGAAAGCGAAAGGAGACAGCCGATATGGAGATTTCGGAGATCCGCAAACAGCTGCCCGGAGAACGGGTCATGGAAGCGGTGGCAGAACTGTTCAACATCCTGGGCTATTCCACCCGCGCCCGGATCCTGTTTGTTCTGGAACAGGGAGAGCTTTGTGTGAACGACATCGCCGAGTGTCTGGATATGACCAAATACGCGGTGTCCCATCAGCTACGGATCCTGAGGCAGGGAAAACTGGTCCGGACCCGCAGGGAAGGAAAAGAGATTTTTTACGCGATTGATGACGAGCATGTCTCGCAGATCTTTGACTGCGCGCTGGCGCATGTCCAGGAAGACAAAAAGAAATGATGAGGGGCGTTTTATGAAAAGCACATACGGAATTGAAGTGGATTGCGCAGTCTGCGCTCAGAAATGCGAAGATGCGATCAAGAAGATGGACGGAGTCCTGGACTGCCGGGTGAATTTCCTGACTCAGAAGATGACGTTGGAAACCGGAGACGGGGACAACCTGAACGCTCTTATGAAGAAGATCCTGAAGACGGTCCGCAAAATCGAGCCGGATTTTGAAATTGAAGGATTCTGAGATCCTATGGACAAGAAAAAAGGCAAGTTAACAAGAAAACAGAAGAAGAACCTGGTCCGGATCCTGGCGGCACTGTGTCTGTTCGTTCTGGTCAAAGGGATTGACCTGGTCCTGCATCACGGGTACGGAACCGGTCTTGCCCGGCTGCTTCCCTTGGAAAACCTCGGATGGTTGCTCCCGTTTGGTCTGTATCTGGGTATTTATCTGTACGTGGGGTTCGGGGTGCTGCGGAAAGCCGTGCTGAATATCGGCCACGGGCAGTTGTTTGATGAAAACTTCCTGATGACGGTTGCTTCAATCGGCGCGTTTGCTCTGGGAATCTATTCCGCAATCTCTTCGAGCGGAATGTCCACGGAGGGCTTTGACGAAGCCTGTGCCGTGATGATTTTCTATCAGACCGGCGAATGGTTCCAGAATTACGCGGTAGGCAAGTCCAGGCGTTCGATTTCCGAACTGATGGATATCCGTCCGGATGAGGCGCGCCAGAAGCAGGAAGACGGAACGTTCCGGATCGTGGATCCGGCGCAGGTCAAGGTCGGAGACATCCTGCAGATTCTTCCCGGTGAGCGTGTCCCGCTCGACGGGATCGTGACGGAGGGGTGTTCCTCGCTGGATACCCGGGCACTGACCGGAGAATCCGTTTTAAGCGACGTGAAAGAGGGAGACTCACTGATCTCGGGCTCGGTCAATGTGGAATCCACGCTGCAGATGCGGGTATCCCGCCCGTATTCCGAGTCCACGGTGGCCCGGATACTGAACCTGGTCGAGCAGGCGTCGGATCAGAAATCCAGGTCGGAAACTCTGATCACCCGGTTTGCAAAGGTCTATACCCCTGCGGTGGTGATCTCAGCCCTGATCCTGGCTGTCCTGCCTCCGCTGATCAGCGGATGGACGGGCAACGGCTTTAACTGGACAGTCTGGATCTACCGAGCGCTGTCTTTCCTGGTCGTCTCCTGCCCTTGCGCACTGGTGATCTCGATCCCGCTTTCCTTCTTTGCGGGAATCGGAGGGGCATCCCGTAACGGTGTGCTGGTCAAGGGCGCGGTTTATCTTGAGCGGATGAATTCGACCCGGGTATTCGTATTCGACAAGACCGGCACTCTGACAAAAGGCAATTTTGTAGTCACCGAAGTGCAGCCCGCGGACCGGAGGGATCTCATCCTGGAATATGCGGCCATCGCGGAATCCCAGTCTTCGCACCCGATCGCGCAATCGATCCAGAGCGCGTATGGAAAAGTCCCGGCGGATACGACCGCATATGTACTGGATAACATCGCCGGAAAAGGCGTGCAGGCCAGGGGCGGGCACAGTATCCTGTGCGGAAACGAAAAACTGATGGAACAGTTCGGCGTGACCGGAGAGCACGTCGGCGGAGCGGGAACGGTAATACACTTGGCCCTGGACGGGAAATATCTCGGATGGATCCGGATTACGGATACCGTCAAGCCGGAAGCATCGGAGGCTCTGCGTAGCCTGAACGGCCGCACGGTCATGCTGACCGGAGACCGTGAAGAAGCGGCCCGGGTAATCGCGGAAGAGACCGGGATCACGGAGTACCGTTCGTCCCTGCTTCCTCAGCAGAAGGTGGATGAACTGGAGCGGCTTTTGGCCTCCAAAAAGAAAGGCGAATGCCTGTGCTTTGTGGGAGACGGGATCAATGACGCTCCGGCGCTGATGCGCGCGGACATCGGGATCGCAATGGGCGGAGTCGGTTCGGACGCGGCGATCGAGGCGTCGGATATCGTGCTGATGAAGGATGATCTGCGCGGACTGGCCGTAATCCAGAGGATCGCATCCAAGACGATGCGGATCGTATATGAGAACATCGTCTTTGCACTGGGCGTCAAGCTGGCGATCCTCGCGCTTTCCGCCTTTGGAATTGCCAGTATGTGGCTTGCCGTATTCGGTGACGTAGGGGTGGCGGTTATCGCGATCCTGAACGCCATGCGGGCCAACCGGATCGTCCGAATGAGTTCCGGACGGGACTGAATGATCCATGCAAACAGAAAAAGTCGGCCCTGCGGACGCGTCTTGTGACACCGCAGGGCCGATGCTGTATGGAAGGGTGTTCAGAGGACTGGAAGAGGGTTGCCTTCCCAGTCCCCGTCCGGGGCCACGCCCAAAATGTTCGTGATGGTGGGGGCAATATCCAGAATGCTGGCTTTGTCCAGGACACGCGGGGTGAAACGGGGGTTGTAGAACAGGATCGGGATGGTCATGTCTTCCGGAATATCCGCGCCGTGGCTGCGGCCGTGCCCGCCATGATCTGCCGTGATGACGACCAAATCCTCTTCGGTCAGGGTGGAGATCACACGATCCATGCTGTTCCAGGACTCGGAAACCGCATGCAGGTATTCTTCACTCATCCAGCCGTAATGATGTCCGGCTTCATCCGGCCAGCCGAAATACAGGAACGTGAAGCTGGCGTCCGGTTCCTGCAGATAAGGGATGGCGGCATTGACCAGTCTTTCATTGGCCACTTCATATCCGTAGGTGTGTCCGGACACAAACGTGGCGAAGGCCATGGAATCCGGCCTGGAAAGATCCTTGAGTTCTTCCCAGTTGTAAAAGAAGGCATTGTGCAGGCCTGCAGCCTTCAGAACTTCACACAGACCCCGGACCGGACGGACCTGAGGCACATAGATGTTGGTCAGGATGCCGTGCCTTTCGGGAGTGACGCTGTGGAAAAGAGACATATGACAGGGAAGGGTGACGGAAGGCATCACCGTTTTTCCCTCCAGGGTATAGACGCTGTGTGCCAGAATCTTGTTCACGACGGGATTCCCGCAGGCTGCCAGGCTGTCCGGACGCATGCCGTCGGCCAGAATCAACAATACTCGTTTCATAGTTTTTTGCGGCTTTTTCTTTGAAATGCCGCTTCTCCTTTACATCCGTTTTTTTGTTTGCTATAATCAAACTGAAGTATCCATCTGCACAGTTCATTATACCACTACTGCCGGCTGTGCGCAATGCCAACCGGCATCCGGGAGGAAAAAATGGAGATCAAGACACCGAAGAGTGAAATACGTGACGCATTTGAGATCGCAGTAGACGGAGGGATGATCTATAACCCTCTGTCCAGAGAGGCCGCCCTGCAGGGAAAACTGCACAAGTATGATGACGCACAGACACGGGAGGGGATGCTGATCCTTCCGGACGGAACACGTTTGAATTATCAGGTTCCGACCGAGATGACCGCCTATGATATGGTTCCCGTCCGCTACCGGATAACACCGGGGAGCGGGGAAGGGCCTGTACATGTGGAGGCCACGTCCTCGGAAGACGCATTCCGGAAAGGCGACATGCCCTGCTATGACACTACGTTACCCGGTCATGTGGAACTGAAATATGAATTTCTGGGGTATATCACGGCCGAACCGCATCCGGAAAGAAGGCCTCAGCATTCACCGGACTGCCTCCACGACGAACAGGGTACACGGTATCCCCATTATACGGCCAAGGCCCCGATCCTTTCTTCGGTAATCCCCACCTCGCCCTATATGTGGTACCGGTTCCGTTATACGAATGTGGGAGATACCATCCTGGACTCGGACGGAGGCGGTACGTTTGTCATCGAACCGAGACTGGAGAAAAAGAACGAGAACGGAGAGTGGTATACCTATTACATCCCTTCCAATATCTATTACCGGATCCTGGGACAGGTCTATCCCGGAGAGAGCGGAGAGGTCGATTTCATCTTTACCTGGGACCGCGAAGGAAAGGGCAGCAAGAATCCGCCGTTGCCCGGAGACTACAGGATCGTGATCCAGTCTGAAATCCGGAACGAAACGAAGGACCCGGAGAACTATATGACCAACATCTGGGGTGGGCGTGTCTATGAGACGTCCTCGCTGGAATTCCGGATTGCGGAGCAGGCGGAGGATGCGCCCGTTCCTGAAATTCTCAATGAAGTGCGCGAGATTCCTCTTCGCAACGAGTGGTTGCATACCTATGAAGAGTTCATGACCTCTTTCGATTCCTGGCTGAAGCCGGAAAAGGGAGGAGAGGATTGGCAGACCCTGTACGTGCAGCCTGCGCCGTGGACCACACACCTGACGCTCAAACTGATGCGGGGAAACGGCCTTTCCCTGGCTTCTACGGATATCCCGGTCCGGGTGGAAACGGATTCCATCCATGTCCGGATCAATACACAGGCTAAAAACTTTGTCCGTATGAGGGACGGAACACGTTATCCGGCCATGGCCACGCAGTCCATGTGCGATATGCGTGTCAATACGTCACTCGGCCCGGATGCCGCCGCGACGCTCATCTCCGAACTGCTGGATATGAAGGAATGCGGAGTGAATCTGGTCACGACGACCGCGGCCTTTGAAACCGATATGGTCGGGAAAAAGGCGCCGAAGGATACGACGGACGCAAACTGGTTCATGGCGGATGCCATCCGGGTACTGGACATGCGGATGGAAGGCTATGTGACCTATCCGTACGGCACCTCCAACAACATCAACAAGGCCCGCTGGATCACGGGCGATGCGGAGCGGTTTCCCGAACGGTATCCGGTCAAAAGCGTTGCCGATCCCGTGCTCGCCGAGGCGAACGGGGTCAAGACCGTCTATCAGTACCGCAGGTGGGGAGACAACTATTTCCGGATGGATGACGGGACCGTTCCCGTGACGGCCGAGGATTCCCGGGGCTGGATGCGGGTGGACATCAGTTCACGCAACGTCCTGTCCGAGGAGGACATACTGGCCTTCCAAAACCACCTGAAAGAAAAATACGGAAACATAGAAGAACTGAATAAAGTGTGGGGCAAGACCTATTCCGGGTTTGACCGGATCCGTCCGGATGCGGGCGCGGAGCTGGACCACGGCGGGTGGAGCTTTGCCAAATCCGCGCAGCCCGAATTCGAGGAATGGAGTCCTGCCGCCAACGATCTGGATATCTTCCGGACAAAGCAAAGGGTCGATAATTACAGGGTGGTCCTGGGCGAGGCCCGCAAGGTGTTCCCCGGGTGCATGGGTATCCGCACGGAGGGCGGCAATTTCACGTCGGTCGTTCCGTTCGACACGGAAAACCAGCACTACCGCCACGTCTATTACTCGCAGCGCCGTTGTGCACTGATCCCTGAGATCCTGTCCGAGTCCGGACTGGTCTGCCTGCATTCGGATTACTATACGATCCCCTATACTCCGTCCGAACTGTCTGATCTGACGGCCCGTTCGGTATCGCTGGGCATTCTGCCTGTCACGCTGGGACAGATCGATCGGCTCAGGGATATTGCGGTTAACCCGAAATACGGGCAGGATTATGCCAAGGAGTACAATCTGACCGGGCCCAACACAAAGGGCGTATACGTCAACACCGTCCGGTCCCTGTTTGAAAGCTATAAGGCAATCTATGAGGCTGGAGGTATCCCGGGTATTCTCTGGGAGGACTACCTCTGTGACGGATTCACCACCGAAACGCAGCAGAAGGAAATGAAATTCTTCTCCGAAAAGATCGCGGAGGCGATGCAGGACGGGAAGGCGCAGGCCTGGGCGAACGAAGACAGGGAGAAGTATGTACTGAAAGAGGAAGATGCGGTATTCAGCTATCCTCCGTCCTATGTGCGGGCGGAGATCGAACGGGTACGGAACCTCCGAAAGGCGTAAAGCGGGTGAAAACTTGACTATTGTGTAGCCTTATGCTACAATAGTTTGAATTCTGCGGATGAGGAGGTTGTGTTATGGAAGACGGTCCAACATGGGAAACATGGTTTCCGTTGAACAAGTATGTGCACAGCCAGCCTCATACATTCTGGAAGGTCTTCGGGTGCTATTTCGGTGTACCGCTGATTGTGGCCATCGTAATGTTTATTGCCGGACGGTCCGTGCCGATCGTGGCCCTGATCATCGGTATCTTTGAAATGCCCATCCTGTTTTACAGCATCGTCGGGATCATCCTGGCCGCTGTCACACACCGGAAGGCGGTAGTCCGGGCGGAACGGCGGAAAAGGGCTCTGGAACTGAGGATGCAGAGAAGGAACGAAACGGCTTCCGGTTCCTCCCAGGAGCAGCCTTCAGACCGCAACGGCGCCTCAGGCTAAAATAAGTCCATAATAGAGCAAGGCTTCTGCAATTGTGCGGAGGCCTGTTCTTTTTTGGCTGGAGCCTTGACAGAAAGAAGAAAAAGGTGTAGAATAAAAGTGTTCCAAAACGAACACTTTGTAGATTGGAGAAAGCATGTTTACTCTGGCTGATCTGTTTTTGTTCCAAAATGTCGGAACGGAAGAACGGGAACGTATGCTCGGCATGCTTCCGCCCCCCTTGAACTTTAAAAAGGGGGAGACCATATACGACACGGACAGCTTTCATAAGGCGATCGGGGTGTTTCTGTCCGGCGAAGGCTATGCGGGCGTGACCGAAACCAGACTGGTGAAAGCCGCATTCCGGGAAGGCTCGGTTTTCGGCGCAGCCGCGCTGTTCGGATCGGGGCCGACCTACGTTAGCCGGATCTGCGCCCGGACAGACTGTGTGGTCCAGTTCATACCGGAGGAAATTCTGAAGAGATGGATGAGCCGGTGTCCGCAGATCGCAATGAATTACATAGCGTTTCTGTCTGAACGTGTCCGGTTTCTGAACCGGAAAATGGACCAGCTGAGCGGGGATTCCACAACGGCGAGGCTGTACCGCTATCTGGCGGATAATGCGGACGCGACCGGCGAGGTCCGTACGCGGGGAATGGCCGAGGTGGCCAGGCAGACCGGAATGGGACGCACCAGCCTGTACCGTGCCCTGGCCGAACTGGAGGGTGCAGGCGTACTGCGCCAGTCCGGAAAAACGATTCAAATGACCTGACAAGGAGGATCATACAATGGTATTTAAAAGATTTCTGGGCGTCATTCTGGCGCTCCTGACGGTAGTGGCGATGGTCGCATGCGGCCAGTCGCAGCCTGCTGATGAGACAAAAGAGTCTGAAACCAAAGCAGAGGCCGTTACCGGACCTGCCGCAGAGACCGAGACGGAGAAAGCCAAAGAAGACGTCAACGTTTATGCGATCACGGGTCCCACCGGGATCGGAGCCGTTTCCATGTGGGCGGAGGCTGACAATGGAAAGGGACTGGAGAACTATCATTTCACGCTGGTCGCCTCTCCCACCGAAGTGGTAGCCAAGCTTTCCAACGGGGAAGCGGATATCGCGGCAGTCGCCACCAATATGGCCGCGAAACTGTACAAATCCACGTCCGGAGGCGTTAAGATCCTGGCGGTCAATACGCTGGGCGTTCTGCAGGTCCTGACCAACCAGGGCGCCAAAGTGGGGTCCCTTGCCGATCTGAAGGGCCGCACGGTCTATACGACCGGACAGGGAGCCAACCCGGAATATGTGCTCAATGATCTTCTGCGCAAGAACAGCGTGGATCCGGAGAAAGACCTGACCATCAACTTCAAGGCGGAGGGAACCGAGCTAGTCACCGTCTGGGCGTCCGAACCGGAGGCCGTGATCGTGGCGCCTCAGCCGGTCGCCACGGCAATACTGAAGAAGTATGAGGGGTCTTCGATCGCTCTGGACCTGACCGATGAATGGAACAAAGTCAATACCGATTCCGAACTGATGATGGGCTGCGTGGTCGTACGTACCGCGTTCCTGGAAGCGCACCCGCAGGCGGTGGCCAACTTCTTAAAGGATTACGAAGCTTCGGTGAAATCCGTCACGGAGGATCCCGGGAAGGCCGGAACACTTTGCGCGCAGTACGGCATCGTGGCGCAGGGGCCTGTGGCGACCGCGGCCATTCCGCACTGCCACATCTGCTGCATCACAGGACAGACCATGAAAGACAAACTGAGCGGATATCTGGGTGTTCTGCTGGCCGCGGATCCCACGTCCGTAGGCGGAGCAATCCCGGATGACGCGTTCTGGTACATGGGCTAAGCGCTACCGTCCGATTCTGATCTCCAGCGCATCCGCGGTCTGCTGGATCCTGATCTGGCACTTCGGAGCGATGCTGGCCAACCGGAATCTTCTTCTCAAGATTCCTCTTCCGCTGGAGACTCTACAGGCGTTTTTCGGGAATCTGGGGAAGGGAGAATTCTGGCTTGCGGTATGGACTTCGGTCCTGCATATCCTGGCCGGCTTCCTTGCCGCAGCGGTACTGGGTATTATCGGGGGAATCCTGTCCGGAACCTATCTGACGTTCCGGGCGGTCTCCGCTCCGGTTTTACATCTGATCCGGGCGGTCCCGGTCGCAGCGTTCGTCATTCTGGCCTGGCTGTGGATCCCGTCGGATATCCTGCCCGGGATCATCGCCGGACTGATGGTCCTTCCCATCATCTGGGGACAGGTGGACGCCGGAACCAGGATGCTCGACCCCAGATACGCGGAGATGGCCAGGGTCGACGGCATGTCCGAATGGGGAATTGCCTTCGGGATCCGGTTGCCCATGCTCGAAGACGCGATCCTGGGCGGATGTGTGACCGGGCTGGGGATCGCATGGAAGGCAGGCGTTGCCGCCGAGGTCATCTGCAATCCAAAAGGCTCATTAGGCGCGCTCCTGCAGAGCGCAAAGACATCGATCGACTATGTGCAGGTGTTTGCCGTGACACTTGGAGTGGTCCTTCTGAGCATTCTGTTTGAAAATCTTTTGAAAGTGGTCTGGCGCATCCGTATCCGTGATCAGTTCCGGTAAGGGACGCGAAGAACGGACAAGGCGGGAAGACTCCGAATTCCGGAGCCCTTCCGCCTTTTTTGCGGCTTTACATTTTGAAAAAATGTGCCGGGTTTTCGGTGCCGCAAATTGACTTTTTTATATAAAAAGAGTAAAATAATAATAGGGAGATATGTGCATCCGATCCGGAGGGCCGGGCTGCACCCCTCCAGTTCAAACCATCATCAGAAACGAGGATCATATATGGCAGGATCTGAGAAAACGGGATTTGAAAGAATCTCTGCGCTGTTTGACGCAGGTACGTTCGTGGAACTCGGAGCGCTGGTTAAGCGCGAAGGGGATTACGACGGAGTCATCTGCGGATACGGTGCCGTGAACGGCAAACTGGCCTATGCCTTTCTGCAGGACGACACAAGAAACAAAGGCGCATTCGACAGCTTAGGCGCAAAAAAGATACACCGGCTCTATGAAATGGCCGTTTCCAACAGTGCACCCGTTATCGGTGTGTTCAACAGCGTAGGCGCTGTGATCTATGACGGCACGGACGCGATGTCGGCATACGGAACGCTTCTGTCCGAGATTGGAAAAGCGTCCGGAGTCGTGACCCAGATCGCGGTCATCACGGGCGTATGCTCGGGACTTATGGCCGCCGCGGCTGCCCTGATGGATTTCACGGTACTGGCCAAGGATCATGCCAGCCTGTACGTCGTATCTCCGTTCCTGGCCGGAAAGGAGACCGGAACGGCGGACTCGGTATCCTCCGAAGGACTGGCGTCCAAGATTTGTGAAAACGAAACCGAAGCGTTCTCGTTCGCTCGTCAGCTGGCCGCGATGCTTCCGTCCCACAATTCGGATTGCGGGTCGGACGCGACCGGCGATGACTGCAACCGTGAGATCGACCCGGCCGGAAAGACGGGCGCGGATCTGATCCGGGAGATTGCGGACAATGCGGATTTCACGCCTTTGTTCGACGGATATGCCGCTGAAATGATCACCGGGTTTGCCTATGTAGGCGGTATCCTGACCGGTATCATAGCCAATGATCCTTCGGTGAAGGGCGGGGCGCTGACCCCAGCCGGAGCGCGCAAGGCGGCCAAGATGGTCCGCTATTGCGATGCTTTCCGGATCCCGATACTGACCCTAGCGGATTCCACCGGAGCCGAAATCGACAAAGCGCACGAGAGCGCTCCGTTTGCGGCGGATTTGGCCCGTCTGGCCAAGGCTTATGCCACGGCGGTGACGCCCAAGGTCACGGTCGATGTGGGGAAAGCCTTTGCCGCCGGATTTGTCCTGATGGGTTCCAGGGCGCTGGGTGCTGACGTGGTCCTGGCCCTGCCTTCGGCCACGTTCGGGATCCTGTCCCCGGAAGCCTCCGTCGCATTTGTCGAACAGGACAGGCTGAACAGCGGAGAATCCAGGGAGGAACTGGTCCGGAACTGGACCGAACAGCAGGCCGGTGCCGGAGTAGCCGCTTCGCACGGGGACATCGATGATATCATAGAACCGGTCCAGCTGAGACAGAGGATCTGTTCGGCCCTGTATATGACGGCCGAAAAAGGCCGGGCCAAGGATTCGTTCCGTCATTCGGGCGAACCGCTGTAAGGAGGAGTTATGGCCGAAACAGCCGCCGCCGTTGAGCGGACATTTGCAGACAATCTGGGCCTGGCCGGTCAGATGACGCTCCAGGGACTGGGAATCGTCTTCCTGGTTCTCGCGATCCTCTGGGGAGCTATGACCCTGTTCAAACTGCTTCTGCATGATCTTCCGGCAAAACGCAAAGCCGCACAGAAGAAAACCGAAGCCGAAGTCGAAGCACCTGAGCCGGAAGCCGTTCCTTCCCAGGCCGAAACCGATCCGGGCGAACTGATCGCTGTGATCTCAGCAGCTGTCGCCGCATGCCGTGCCGAGGCCGGAGAACCGGATCCCGCCGGATTCCGAGTCGTGTCGTTCAAGAAGACCCACCGTTAAGAGAGAAATATTCGAGGTATATACTATGAAAAACTATAAGATCACAGTCAATGGCGTAACCTATGACGTTTCCGTAGAGGAAGTCGGAGCGGACAGCGCTCCCGCACAACCCTCAGTTCAGGCCTCCGCGCCTGCAGCGGCTCCGGTCAAGCCCGCACAGTCTGCCCCTCAGGGCGCACAGGGTTCGGTCAAAGTGACCGCTCCCATGCAGGGCAACGTGATGAAAATCAAGGTCAAAGTCGGGGATTCCGTCAAGAAAGGCCAGACCGTTGCGGTTCTGGAAGCCATGAAGATGGAGAACGATATTCCGTCTCCTGCAGACGGTGTGGTTGCGTCTGTCAACGTATCCGAAGGCGCGTCCGTCAAATCGGACGACGTCATCCTGACGCTGAAATAAGGGACATCCGGATACGAGAGGATTATTGAAATGCTAGAAAGCCTGCAAAACTTTTTTGCAACGACCGGGATCGCGCAATGGTTCTCCGGGGGCGACTGGTGGAAGACCCTGATCATGATCCTGATCTCGTTTGTCTTGTTCTACCTGGCGATCGTCAAGAAATATGAACCCTTGCTGCTTCTGCCGATTGCGATGGGCATGTTCCTGACCAATCTGCCCGGGGCCAATATGTTCCACCCGGATTTCTACATCACGGGAACGGCTTCGTTCGGGACCATCCTTAGAGAAGGAGGTCTTCTTGACCTGCTGTACCTGGGCGTCAAACTGGGCATCTATCCGTGTCTGATCTTTATCGGGATCGGAGCCATGACCGATTTTACACCCCTGATCGCAAACCCGAAAAGCTTCCTGATCGGAGCCGGAGCGCAGCTGGGTGTGTTCGTCGCGTTCTCTGTAGCCCTGCTGACCGGCCTGTTCACACCGGAACAGGCGGCATCCATCGGCATCATAGGAGGGGCAGACGGGCCTACAGCCATTACGGTGACCAAGATCCTGGCCCCGCAGCTGCTCGGTGCCATCGCCATCGCGGCCTACAGCTATATGGCCCTGATCCCGATGATCCAGCCGCCCCTGATGAAATTGCTGACGACCAAAAAGGAACGGATGATCCGCATGACCGCGCTGCGCACGGTATCCAAGACGGAAAAGATCCTGTTCCCGATCGTGGTGACCTTTGTGGTGTATCTGTTTGTCCCGGAGGCCCTGGTGCTGATCGGGTGCCTGATGTTCGGAAACCTTTTGAATGTCTGCGGAGTGACGGACCGTCTGTCCAAGACCGCCCAGAACGAACTGATGAACATCGTGACCATCTTCCTGGGAATTTCCGTCGGCGCGACCGCGACTGCGGAGAATTTCCTGAGTCTGCAGACCATCGCCATCATCGTTTGCGGCCTGGCTGCGTTCTGCGTGTCTTCCGTGGGCGGACTGCTGACCGCCAAACTGATGAATGTCATTACGCACGGGCAGATCAACCCGCTGATCGGGTCCGCCGGTGTGTCCGCCGTTCCGATGGCTGCCCGCGTGTCCCAGATCCAGGGACAGAAGGCGGATCCGTCCAACTTCCTGCTGATGCATGCCATGGGACCCAATGTGGCCGGCGTGATCGGTTCAGCCGTGGCGGCCGGAGTGTTCCTGTCCTGGTTTGCTTAATTCCGAGTGGAGAAAAATAGTATGGGAAAAGTAAAAATTACGGAAACCGTTCTGCGTGACTCGCACCAGTCCCTGATCGCGACGCGCATGACAACGGAAGACATGCTCCCGATCCTGGAGCAACTGGATAAGATCGGATACCATTCTCTGGAAGCGTGGGGAGGCGCGACGTTCGACTCCTGCATGCGCTTTTTGGAAGAGGACCCCTGGCAGAGACTCCGCACCATCCGCGAGCATGTGAAAAACACCAAACTGCAGATGCTGTTCCGGGGACAGAACATACTCGGATACCGGCACTATGCGGACGACGTGGTCGCCTATTTCGTGCAGAAAAGCATTGCCAACGGGATCGACATCATCCGGATCTTCGACGCGCTGAACGATCCCCGCAACCTTAAGACGGCGATCGATGCGACCCGCAGGGAAGGCGGACACGTCCAGGCTGCGTTCAGCTACACGACGGGTCCGGTCTATACGATGGAGTACTATTCGAAATACGCCAAGGTCCTGGAGGAGATGGGAGCGGATTCCATCTGCATCAAGGATATGGCGGGCCTGCTCAAGCCGTTTGATGCCTACGAACTGGTCAAGACCCTGAAATCCAGCGTGTCGGTGCCGATCCAGCTGCATACCCACTATACCGCCGGACTGGCCTCCATGACACTGCTCAAGGCCATTGAAGCCGGTGTGGATATTGTGGATACGGCAATCTCTCCGATGGCCATGGGAACGTCCCAGCCTCCGACGGAGTCGATCGTGGCGACGCTGGCCGGAACGGAGTACGATACCGGTCTGGACCTCAAGGAACTGGATAAAGTGACCAAGTATTTCACTCCGATCCGGGAGAAATACCTGAAGAGCGGTCTGCTCAATCCCAAGGCGCTGAAGGTCGACGTCAACGCGCTGCTGTATCAGGTGCCGGGCGGGATGCTGTCCAACCTGATGTCCCAGCTGGACAAGGCCGGCAAGAGCGACCAGCTGTCCGCCGTGCTGGAGGAAGTGCCCCGCGTCCGTGCGGATGTCGGATATCCTCCGCTGGTGACCCCGTCCTCCCAGATCGTCGGCACGCAGGCCGTGTTCAACGTCCTGATGGGCCGCTATAAGATGGTGACCAAGGAGTTCAAGGATCTGGTCCTCGGAAAATACGGCCGCACGGCGGTCCCGATGGATCCGGAATTCGTGAAATCCATCATCGGGGACGAGAAACCGATCGATTACCGCCCAGCGGACGATCTGCCGCCCGAAATGGACAAACTCCGCGCGGAGATCGGGCAGAACATCGAACAGGACGAGGACGTCCTGTCCTATGCGCTGTTCCCGGAGGTGTACAAGAAATTCGCCGCGATCCGCGCAGCGAAGAAGTATGGGATCGATGCGGCCAATGCTGACGCCAAGGCCGGCATCCATACCGTCTGAACCGCAACCGAAAAAAGCAAGAGGACCCGCCCACGGCAGGTCCTCTTTTCGGAAACCGGACGGGTCAATGGAATCCGCCCAGAATAAACGTCAGCGCCAGTGTCAGCGTTCCCACGAGCAGAAGCCCGGCGAGGACCAGACACACGATACGGACTATGGAGCGGGTATCCCCGCGTTTTTTACTCTTTTTCACAGGCTCAGCCTTCTTTCTTTTCCTTGAAATCGGATGCGGAGAGCTGGATGCCCGTGGCGTTCAGGGCCAGCTTCTTGGAACTCTTCATATCCGGGAAACGTTCTGCAAAATTGTGGATGCACATCGTGACCTTCTGACCGCCCTTGACTGACAGGAGCTGTACGCCGGAGGCGGAACGGGTCGCCTTGACGGGGATCAGGCTGGTCTTGATCGTGACGGCGCGGTTCTTGTTGGTGACGATCAGGATATCGAACGGTTTGGTCTCATAGAAGGCGGCCACGACCGGCGAATCCGTGTTGCATGCGGAGGTCAGCTTGCGGCGGTAGGCCTTGGTCTCATACTTGCTCATCGGGATGCGTACGCCCTTGCCGTTTTCAAAGATGTAGACCAGATTCTGGTCCTCCGGGTATTTGCCCTTGAATACGAACATCCAGAGCGGGCGCTCTTCGTTCGAGGTGTCCATTTTCAGAACGGACGGGACGAAATCTCCAGGTGAGGAGGCCTTGCAGGTGTTGAAATCGTCGGCCTTGGCGCGGTAGATCTGTCCCTTGTTCGTGATGAACATCAGTTCGGTGATGTTTTCCGCCTCGATCTGCTGCAGCAGACCGTCGTCCTCGCGAAATTCGTTTTTATCATTGCCGCGCAGGGACTGATAGGTGATCTTCTTCAGGTAGCCGTTTCGGGAGAGCACAAGGCGGCAGGGATAGTTCTCGATCTCCTCGACCTCGGGTTCTTCAGGCATATTCACCGCTTCGATGATCTGCGAGCGGCGCGGGATCCCGTATTTCTTCTTGATCTCGAGCAGCTGGTTCGCGATGTAGGCCTTCAGCTTGAGCTCGTCCTTCAGGATGGATTCGATCTCCTCGATCTCCTGCTCCAGGTTTTCGATCTCGGCGACGCGGTTCATGATATATTCGCGGTTGAGATGGCGCAGGCGGATCTCCGCGATGTATTCGGCCTGGACCTGGTCGATCTCAAAGCCGGTCATCAGGTTGGGCACGACCTCAGACTCTTTTTCGGTCTTGCGTATGATCTTGATGGCTTTGTCGATGTCCAGGAGGATCTTGGCCAGACCGAGTAGCAGATGCAGCTGGTCGTTCTTTTTATCCAGCTCGAATTTCAGCTCGCGGCGCACGCATCCGGTGCGAAACAGGATCCATTCCGAAAGGATCTCGATGATGCCCATCTGGCGGGGCACCGAATTGACCAGGATGTTGAAATTGCATTTGAAGACGTCTTCCAGTGGAGTGGACCGGAACAGCCTCTGCATCAGTTTTTCCGGATCGGTCCCCCTGCGGAGATCCAGGGTGAGTTTGAAACCGTTGAGGTCGATCTCGTCGCGGACGTCCGTGACCTCCTTGAGTTTGCCCTCCTTGATCATATCGGTGATCTTCTTGATGATCGCCTCGATGCAGGTGGAGTAGGGGATCTGGAGCACGTCGATGCAGTTGGCCTGCTTGTCAAACTTGTAACGGGAGCGGATCCGTACGGAGCCCGAACCGGTGGCGAACAGGCTGCGCATGGCATCCGGATCGTAAACGATGCAGCCTCCGCCCGGAAAATCCGGAGCCTTCAGGATCTCCATCAGCTGGTCCAGGGTGGCATGCGGTTTCTTGAGGAGCAGGATGGTCGCGTCACAGATCTCCGCCAGGTTGAACGGGCAGATGTCCGAGGACATGCCGACCGCGATGCCTTTGTTGGGCGTGACAAGCACGTTCGGGAAGGTGGTCGGCAGAAGGACGGGCTCCTCCATGCTGTTGTCGTAATTGGGCACCATGTCGACCGCATTCTTGTCGATCCCCTTGAACAGTTCCTGACAGAATGTATCCAGCTTGACCTCGGTGTACCGGGAAGCCGCGTACTTCATGTCTGACGAGTACTGCTTGCCGAACGAGCCCTTGGAATCGATGAACGGATGGAGAAGGGCCGCATAGCCGCGGGTCAGACGGACCAGTGTCTCGTAAATGGCCTGGTCGCCGTGCGGGTTGAGTTTCATCGTCTGTCCCACAACGTTCGTGCTCTTGGTCCGGGCACCGGTCAGAAGGCCCATCTTGTACATCGTATACAGAAGTTTGCGGTGAGCAGGCTTGAGACCGTCGATTTCCGGAATGGCGCGGGAAATGATGACGCTCATGACGTACGGCATGTAGTTGACTTCTATGGTTTCCGTGATGGGCTGCGGTCTGGCGGGAGCCGGCGGCAGCGCGGGAGCCGAGTGGGTATCTTGTCTTTTCTTTGCCATTATGTTCTTACCTTACTGTGGATTTTCGATATGTTTGACGGTGTGCGCCGCGGCGCGGATCATGCGGTTGTACAGCGCAAGGCCCAGGCCCTCCCGGGGCGGCAGATGCGCATAGATGACATCGGCTCCGGAACGGTCCGCGGCACGGAGCTGCGCGAACAGCATGTGTGCCTGGGCGGAAAGGTCCTCCCGCTTCCCGACAGGGAACAGTCTCTGGTCCGTAAGAGCCGGGATCTCTTCATCATAGCACAGGATTGCACAGTTTGAACCGGACTGGGCCCGGATCAGGAAACGCAGGACCTCGTCCGCATTTCCGTCCAGCAGCACGCAGGGCGCATTCGGGGAATAGTGACGGTATTTGAGCCCCGGTGAAAGGACCGGTTCGTCCGGCGATAGCTGACCGGTCACGGCCGGTGCGATCTCGACCCTGGGCAGGACGCAGCACAGCGCGTCATAGGTCACGGCACCCGGACGCAGGAGCGTGGGCACCGGGCCGAGCAGGGACACGATCGTGGACTCCAGCCCGATCTCGCTCGGTCCTCCGTCCAGGATCAGGTCCACCCGTCCGTCCATATCCTCCGCTACGTCATCCGCGCAGGTCGGGGAAGGTTTCCCGGACAGGTTGGCTGAAGGCGCCGCGATGGGTACGCCTGAGGCTTCGATAAGCGCGTGGGCGACCGGATGGGAGGGGCAGCGGATCGCGACCGAGGACAGTCCTCCGGTCGTCTGGACAGGTACGATGTCTTTTTTGGGCAGGATGACGGTCAGCGGTCCGGGCATGAAGGCAGAGGCCAGAACCCGGTATGCGTCGGAAACGATCGCGAAACGCTCCGCATCCTCAGGCTTTGCGATATGGACGATCAGGGGATTGTCCGAAGGCCGGCCTTTCGCGGCATAGATTTTTTGGGACGCGGAGGCATCCAGGGCGTTTCCGCCCAGGCCGTACACGGTTTCGGTCGGGAAGACCACCAGGCCCCCTTCCCGGAGAATACGACCCGCTTCATCCAGATCCCGGACCGAAACGGCTTCCGGATCCAGGCTCATCCGTTTCGTGATCATTCGGACACCTCTTGGGCGGAGGCCAGTTTTGCGGCGGTTTCCGCCGTCAGAAGGGCCTCGATCATCTCCTCGATATGTCCGTTCATGAATTCGTCCAGATGGTAGAGGGAGAGGTTGATGCGGTGATCGGTGACACGGTTCTGGGGAAAGTTGTACGTCCGGATCTTCTCGCTCCGTTCTCCCGTGCCGACCATGGCTTTCCTTGCGGAATCGGTCTCCGAGGTCTGTTCGTTCATCTTGATGTTGTACAGGCGGGTCTTCAGCATCTTGAGCGCCTTGTCCTTGTTTTTGGTCTGGCTGCGCTCTTCCTGACACCAGACCACGATGCCCGTGGGCTTGTGCGTGATCCGGACCGCAGATTCGGTCTTGTTGATGTGCTGTCCGCCGGCACCGCTGGATTTGCAGGACTCGAAGATCAGGTCATCCGGACGGATCTCGATCTCCACGTCCTCGGCCTCGGGAAGAACGGCGACCGTAGCGGTCGAGGTCTGCAGGCGTCCCTGTGACTCCGTACGCGGCACACGCTGAACGCGGTGCACACCGCTCTCGAACTTGAACTTGGAGTAGGCACCTTCGCCTTCGATCATGATCACGGCTTCCTTATAGCCGCCGAGCTCAGTCTCGGTACAGGAGAGAAGGGACATTTTGAAGCCGTGTGCGGCCGCGTACATACTGTACATACGGAACAGGTCCGCGGCAAACAAGGCCGCTTCCTCCCCACCGATACCGGACCGGATCTCCATCATGACGTTCCGGTCATCGTTCGGATCCCGGGGCAGGAGCAGGATCTTGAGTTCCTCCTGGGTGGACGCCTCGGCTTCCTTGGCTTCCCGAAGTTCATCCTGTGCCAGTTCACGCAGTTCCGAGTCTCCGGAATCGAGGAGGGATTCCGCCTCCTCGATTCTGTGGACTGCGGCCTGCCAGTTCCGGTAGGCCGTGATCACGGGCTCCAGTTCCCGGCGCTCCTTCAAGAGGCGCGTGTAGGCGTTCACGTCAGACAGGACACCCGGGTCTTCCAGTTGTTTTTCAATTGTGATGAAGCGGTTTTCCGTTTGCCGTAATTTTTCAAACATAGCAGCCTCTGGTTAGGGAAGGAAATGGGCTCAGAAGCAGTTGAAGGCCTTGAACGCCTTGTGTGCTTCGTACAGGTCGACTTTGGAAATGATCTCACAGGGCGCGTGCATGGACAGTACGCCTACGCCCATATCAATGGTGTCGATGTTGTGATGGGATACGAACTTGGCGATGGTTCCGCCTCCGCCCGCGTCCACACGGCCGAGTTCGGCGGTCTGCCAGACCACGTGGTACGCGGCCATGGCCCTGCGGATGAACCCGACATATTCCGCGGTCGCGTCATTGGTCCCGTACTTTCCGCCGGAACCCGTGTACTTGTTCATCGTGACTCCGCAGCCGAGCAGGCAGGCGTTGTTCTTCTCAAAGACGTCCGCAAAATTGGGATCCAGGCAGGCGGACACGTCGCTGGACACGCACTTGGACGCGCAGCGCAGGGCGGCAGGGCTGATGTTTCCGTAGCGGGCGATCTCGTCCAGAAGATCCACGAGCAGATCGCACTGCATACCGGAAGGGCCGTCCGAGCCGGTCTCCTCTTTGTCCGCCAGGATGCAGAGCATCGTGTGCTTGGATTCTTCCGCGGCTTCCAGCAGGCCGGTGAGTGCCGGATAGGCGCATACGCGGTCGTCATGACCGTAGGCGGCGATCAGGGAGCGGTCCAGTCCCACGTCGCGGGACTTGTATGCGGGGACGGCGCACAGTTCGGCCGACATGAAATCCGACTCGTCGATCCGGTACTTTTCGTTGAGCAGTCTGAGCACGTTCTCCCGGATCTGGCTGTCTCCTTCCGGGGACAGCGGCCTTGTGCCTATGACCAGATTCAGTTTTTCGGCGGGGACGGCGGTGCCCAGGGGCTTGGCGTTGTCCGCACTGGCCAGGTGGGGAAGCAGGTCGGTGATGTACAGGATCGGGTCTGATTCATCCTCGCCGATGCAGACTTCCACCGTTGTCCCGTCCGCGCGCACCACGACGCCGTGGAGAGCCAGCGGAATGGTCGGCCACTGGTACTTACGGATACCTCCGTAGTAATGCGTCTTCAGATAGGCCAGACCGGAATCCTCATACAGCGGGATCTGCTTGAGGTCCAGACGGGGGGAGTCAATGTGGGCACCGGTGATCCGGACGCCCTCGCTGAGGGGTTCCGTGCCGATCACGAACGCAAACAGGTTCTTGCCCCGGTTGTTGTAGTAATACCGGCCTCCGGCCTTAAGGTTGTCTCCGAATTGAAACGGGACAAAACCGGCCTTCTCGACCATGCGGATGCCTTCGATGACGGATTCGCGTTCGGTCTTGCAGCGGTCGATGAATGTGCGGTAGCCTTCCGCATAGGCGTAGGCTTTCTCGATTTCCTCGGACGAGGCGGTCTCCCAGACCGTCTTCTTGGAATAGGTTAGTGTGGATTTGGTTTCTTCAGACATAGCGGTTTCCTTTTCTTATGGATATAGTTCTTTATATTTTTCAGTCACTTTGAGGACGTCCCGGACGTAATTGCGGATCTCCGCATCCGGAATCTTCGAAGCCCGGAGCGCGCCGAGAGAATCCGTGAGGGTCTCGTCTTCCAGCCAGGCGTCGACCTGTTCCGTTCCGCACCGGTAGGCGGCCAGAGCCGTATCCCAGAGCAGATAGCGGTCGTACAGATAGGCCAGATAGGCGCATCCGTACCGCAGATTCGTATCGGGGTCGAACAGAAGGCCGGGGTCCTTGGATTCATGCAGCAGGTTTTCTCCGATCCAGGAAAACTGTCCGCGGGTCAGGCCCATAAGACCTGTCCGCCCGTTTTCGGACGCACTGGAGGAAAAGCCGCTTTCCTTGGACATGACCGCATAGACGCAGGAGGGGGGAAGACCGTACCGGGAACAGAGCACGCGGACGGTATCCTCGGCGTATTGAGGGTATTTGTGCTTTTCATAGGCCTTGTAGATGGCCACGCTTCCGAATCCGATCCCAATGGCGACCGGGATCAGGCACAGATAGGCCAGGATCATCCGTCCGGTGAGGCGGAAGCGCCGGGAACGAGGCGCGGGAGAAGGACTCATGGCCATAGGCCCAAGGCGGTCAGGGCCTTCCGGACAGGCTCTGCCAGTTCCGCAGTGGCCTGCGCCAGGTCGGTCCCGTTGTTGAGGATCACGGCATCCGACCGTTCTCTATAGAATGCGTCGTCGTGCTGGCTTGCGATCCGGCTTTCCGCTTCTTTTGGGGTGATGCCGTCCCGTTCCAGAATGCGGTTCAGGCGGATGTCCCGGTCAGCCAGTACGGTCAGAATTCCGGACAGAGGCCAGGATACCGGAGAATCCAGGAGCGTGGGCGCGTCCAGGAACACGGCATCGAGCCTATGGGGCGCGGTGTCCTTCGCGATCTCCAGGACCCGGTCACGTATGAATGTGTGCGTGATGGCATTCAGGCGGGCGAGTTCTTTGGGGTCGGCGTAGACGTGAGCGCCCAGCGTCTTGCGGTCCAGGGTTCCGTCCGGAAGGCGGTATGAGGGCCCGAAGGCCTCAAACAGGGCGTCCAGACAGGGGCTCGGGGGGGCAAGCAGATCGTGGTAGATCGCATCCGTATCCAGAACGGTGTAGCCCAGTTCCTTCAAAATCTGACCGACCGTGCCCTTTCCGGCACCGCTCGGGCCGGTGAGACCGTAATACTTCAGATCCATTCCGGCGCCTCCCGTTCCAGCGAGACCTCCCGGCCTGTCCTTGCGCTTTCCTGCGCCCGGTCCATCAGGTACTGGACATAGGCGCCCTGCGCAAAAGAGGGGCAAGCCGCACGGCCTCCGAGCACAGCGTTCAGAAAGGCGGTATAGCAGCCGACGTGAGCCCTAAGCCAGCCTGCGGGTGCCTTGGCGGACGGGAAATCCGGGTCCGTGCCGGCATAGCGTCCGTTGACGGCGATCCGGGTGAACCCGTGATAGGAGTTCGGGGAAGTTTCCTCCGCGAATTCCAGATAGTCCATATCGGTGAGAGACCATCGTAACGCCCCTTTTTCTCCGTAGATGGCGAAGGACAGGTCGTCCTCGGTCCCCGAGGAGATCTTGCTCACGGTGAGCGTGCCTATGGCCTTGCTCTTCAGGGTGATCAGCAGATAGCTGGCTTCGTCCGCGTTGACGGTCCAGGTCTGTCCGTCCCGGCCGGTCCGGACGGGGAAAGCAATCTGCTCTTTGGCGAACAGACTGTCGAGAGGCCCGAGAAGATAGGTGAGAAGGTCCAGCATATGGGATCCAAGGTCGAACAATACGCCGCCTCCGCATACGGCTGCATCCTGTTTCCATCCGGCCGGCTTGTCCGGGAATATGCAGCTGTTGTGCAGGTAATCGAAGCGGAACTGGAGTATGCGGCCCAGACGGCCTTCTTCCAGATACCGCTTGGCCAGGCGGACGGCGGGGAAGAAACGGTTGTGGAAAACGATCCCGCAGGTGCGGCCGTATACCGGAAACGAGGTTTCCCCGGCGACGGTGTCGGCCTCCTTCAGATCAAAGCAAAGAGGTTTTTCACAGTAGATGTGCTTGCCGCTTTGAGCGGCTGCCCGAAGCGCGTCATAGTGGAACACGTTCGGCGTACAGATATCCACAATATCGATATCCGGGTCCCGGATCATGTCCTCGGGACGGTCATAAACGCGTACGCCGCCGAGCCCCGCGGCTGCAGTGCGGGCCGAATCCGGATGTGCGGTGCACAGTCCGTACAGACGTGCATGCTGAGCGACGGAGGGCGCATAGAACGGGAGCACGGACAGACAGTACGCATGCGTTCTGCCCATATGACCGTATCCCAGTAGACCGATATTCAAGATCTTATCCGCTGCCATGGTGCCCCCCCTTTTCCGCCCCGTACGGGCATTGAAGGTGATTCTGCGGTTCCGCCGTGTCCGGGCACAAACCACTCCAATTCTATTATACTGTTTTTTAGAAAAATTTGCAAGACGGAGAGTGGGAGGGTCTTGAATCTACCTCCCTGTTACAAATTGCAAAAACAGATGTGCAAAATTGCAAAGAATTTTGCAAAATGGGTCAAAACAGGATGTATTTGCTGTTTTTGTGAATTATTGCTCTTGACAAATTGCAAATTAGGCTGTACAATAGGCATACATTTCCAAAAAGAGGAGGTACAGTCCAATGGATGATTTCAATCTGGATATCAGCCGGGTGGAAAACGCTGAAGACAGGGCCAAACTCTATGACAATCTGGTGCAGCACGATACGCGTACGGAGTATTCCGAAACCACGCATCTGATCGAGCAGTCCTCCTATCACTATTCGCTGCAGGAACGGGCGACACCGAACCTGTACCGCCATCTGTTCAATTACGACAGCGTTCCGAAAGTGTCTTTCAACCACCGTGTCGTGCCTATGAACATGCCGGAACACATCTGGATCACGGATACGACCTTCCGTGACGGACAGCAGTCCACATCGCCGTTCACGGTGGAACAGATCGTCAGCCTGTTCAAGATGATGCACAAGCTCGGCGGACCCAAGGGACTGATCCGGCAAAGCGAGTTCTTTGTCTATACGGAGAAGGACCGCAAGGCTCTCCAGGCCTGTGTGGAACTGGGCTATGAATTCCCGGAGGTCACGTCCTGGATCCGTGCGAATCCCAAGGATTTTGAACTCGTCAAATCCCTCGGGATCAAGGAGACCGGTATTCTTGTGTCCTGTTCGGACTATCACATCTACACCAAGATGGGCCTGACCCGCAAGAGCGCGGTGGACAAATATCTGAGTGTGATCGGAGCGGCCCTGGATATGGGCATACGGCCCCGGTGCCATTTCGAGGACATCACGAGAGCGGATTTCTACGGATTTGTGGTTCCGTTTGCCGAAGCCCTGAAAAAGCTGGGTGATTCCTATGGTATTCCCATTAAAATCCGTGCGTGCGATACGCTCGGTTACGGGGTCTGCTATCCCGGAGCCGCACTGCCCAGAAGCGTTCCCGGCATCATATACGGTTTGAACCACTATGTCGGATTAAAGCCGGAACAGCTGGAGTGGCACGGGCACAACGATTTCTACAAGGTGGTCACCAATGCGTCGACGGCCTGGCTGTACGGCGCGTCCGCGGTCAACTGCTCGCTGCTGGGTATCGGAGAACGGACGGGGAACTGCCCTCTGGAAGCCATGGTGATGGAGTATGCCTCCCTTCGCGGGACGACGGACGGTATGGATCTGCCCGTGATTACCGAGATCGCCAATTACTTTGAAAACGAGATCGGGTATACGATTCCGCCGAGAACGCCTTTCGTAGGCAGCAACTTCAATGTGACCCGTGCGGGTATCCATGCGGACGGACTGCTCAAGAATGAGGAGATCTACAACATCTTCAATACCGAGAAACTCCTGAACCGCCCGGTACGGGTGGCAATCGACAAGACCTGCGGGCTTGCCGGCATTACGCACTGGCTCAACAGCCTGGTCAAGTCCGACTCGGATGCTTTTGACAAGCACGATCCCCTGATCGTCAAACTGAAGGAAGAGATCGACAGGATCTATGAATCCGGCCGCACGACCGCGATGAGCGACGACGAAATGCGCGAGTTGATCCGGAAGATCGAACCGGAAGTCCTGAATATGCTCGTAAAATAATAATAAGAAAAAGCCGGGATTGCCGTTTGAGAGCTGTCCCGGTTTTTTTCTGCGGTTTCAGGGCTTTTCTGCCCTTATCCCATAGGCAGTATCTTTTCATAGAGAAATTTCGCAAACTCGCAGCTGGAATACGCCGCAAAGCGCTGATACTCGTCGGATTTTGAACTGTCCGCAAAGTCGCATACGCTTTTTACTATGATTGGAGTGGGCTTTGGGTCATTGGCATGGTTCGCCGCATAGACGACGGCATAGGACTCCATATCCAGACCTGCCGTGTGCTGATACTGAGTATAGATCTGTTTTTCGAGCAGCTCGCGATTGGCAACGACGGTGCTGCCGCACGCCATCGGCCCTATGTAAACGTGACATGGATTATCTTCCGATGCCGCTGCCGCCTTCAGATAGGGCAGGATCTCTTCCGGAAGATACTCTGCGGTGGAACGGGGCAGAAAGCCCATATTCCCGTACTGGATCTCGGCCTTTTCCGGGCTGACGAATTTTCCTGCGGAATAATTCCACACGACGTCCGGCACGATCACGTCGCCGTACCGCTGGTCCTCCAGTTCGGATTTGACAACCCCGGCAGCGATTCCCACCATAATGAGATATCGCGGTCTGAATGTATAGATCACTTTCATGGAGGTGGCGGCTGCCGCAGTCATACCCATTTCGCCCAACTTGGCGTGTACAATGGAGTGCTTTTTTCCATCGCGCTCAAATTCCGCAATGTCATAGATCTGATCATCGCCGGTGAAGGTCTTGGCCTTCCATTCGTGAAAATGCGTGACCGCCCGGAATTCGGTCGTAGTTACGGACAGTAGGGCGACATCGGTTTTGAAACTGGCTTTTTCCATACTGCTTTTTCCTTATTGATAAGATCAATTTTGGGTTTCTTTCCAAAGAACTGGAAAGAAACGGAAGCGAATTGTTCTTGTGAGCATACGTGCGGTTCTGCGTTACAGGTGATAGGCAGAACATGCGTCCCTGAGTATTGCATCTTCATCCGCACCGACAATATCCAGGCCGGCGGCTTTCACAAGCCTGACGTCCCGGATGCCGTAGAACCCCTGCGAAAGGGCTTTGACATATCCGAAGCCGTATTCTTCCGGGGATTCATTTCCGCCTGCGGTCGTTACGTACGTCAGCTTTTTTGCCTTACATAAGCCTTCCGGTATCCCCTGCGGTGTATAGCGGAAGGTGATCCCGACCACATTGATCTGTTCCAGGTACTGCTTAAGCGAAGCGGGAAACGAGAGATCCCAGAACGGAGCGGCCATCACGATCTCGTCGGCACTTGCAAACTGTCTGGCCAGATCGAACATGGGTTCATCGAACTGTCTTTTGCCG
>JAFYHA010000144.1 GCA_017539425.1 Clostridia bacterium | reverse complement strand
AATGCATTAATCTGCTGACCAATTCTGCCGCCGTGCAAACGATAGCAAAAACTTACAAGGCACCTATTGATAACTACTATCTATCGCATTTGCAAATCGAGCGTATGATGCATCCATAAAAGAAAAGCTCTGGCCTTTTTTGGGGGCCAGAGCACTACTTTTTCTGTTTAACGTCGGAAGTCAGGTACTATTTCACGCCGTAGTAGGCACCCAGCTGGAGCACTTCCTCAGAAGTCAGCGCCGCGTCGAAGAGCATGAATTCATCGAGCAGCGTCTCTTCCAGCGTCAGCCCCAGATGTCCGGTACCGTCCTGACCGATGTTCAGCCCGTCGAAGGAATTGAACGAGGCCTCTTCGAAAGACGCCGGCATCTTCAGGACATAAGGATCCGTAAAGTCATAGTAGACCCGGATCTCGTTCCGATCCCGGTCCGCGACCAGGGTCAGATGCATCCATCCGTCCTTGTAATCCTCCGGCAGCGGGCAGGTCAGGTCGACCCGGTCCGATCCGGTCCCGGCGTTGAACTTGACGTCCGCGCGGCGCAGGGCGAATACGAATCCTGGGTTCTTGCCGGACATCCAGTCCTTGTTGGAGCACAGACAGGGATCCTCACCCGAAACGCCTTTTGTCTTGACCCAGAGCGCCACGGTGAAGTTGTCCACGCCCGGTTTGTAATCTTCCAGGGTGACGTATCCGCCTCCGGCCATATGGAGCGCGTCTCCGAAGAACCCGTCATCATAGTCCAGGTTTCCGGTCTGTCTGGTCGAGCCGCCGCAGTCATCGTCTACC
Organism: Clostridia bacterium; assembly: GCA_017539425.1. Taxonomy (GTDB): domain Bacteria; phylum Bacillota; class Clostridia; order Oscillospirales; family CAG-272; genus RUG14240. The sequence continues at coordinate 4,659 of JAFYHA010000144.1, read as the reverse complement.
GTTTCGTCGAACGTCAGGTAGGCGATCAGGTCCTCGTCGACATACCGGGAAACCGAATCCGGTCCGTCGAAAGCCGGTGTGGGAACCGTTTCGTGCGTACGGTGGAGTGTAATATCTTCCTGTCTGTCTACGGAACCGACGCCTTCGAAGATGCCGGTCGGCACACGTCCCGTCCAGGTGTCTGCGGGTTCGATTCCGAGCGCATAGGCCGCGATGGCGGCAATGTCTCTCTGGTCCATCGGTCCGATCGTACCGCCCTTGATGACCGTATGGCCCGCGGCTGCAAACGCGACCGTCCGCTCGACGTCGGATGTGCCTCCGTGTCCCTTGTTGAGCCCGCCGTGATCCGCTGCGACCATGAACAGGGTCCGGTCCAGGATCCCGGCCTCTTCATAGGCGTCGTAGATTTTGCCGATCATCTCATCCGCTTTTTCCAGCTGCGCGTAATACTCCGGGCTGGTGTATCCGTACGTATGCCCGGTATGGTCCACCTCGTCCAGCTGCACGAACAGCATGACCGGTTTCCGGTCCTTGACATATTCGCAGATCGCGTCGGTCAGGGCCGCATCGGACCCGATGTTCTGTTTGTGGACACCTATATTGTTTTCCACGATGCCGAAATTGATGTTGTTCCAGTTGACGAACGACGCGGTCACGGCCTGCGGTCTCTGCTCATGGAGCAAAGCGAAGAGGCTGGGGTAGGCAGACCCTTCCGGATACGCCTCCTGCCCGGTATTCGTGTTGTTTCTTCTGTGCTTGGAAGGCAGGACTCCGTGAAGCATGGACGCCCAGTTTTCCGCGCTGTTGGTCGGATCCATCGCCCTGGAATCCAGCTTGACTGCCCCGTTTTCAAAAATGGCGTCATAGTTCGGTGAATCCACCTCCTGGAACGCGTTTCCGGATCCGTCGACGCCGATCAGGGCCACGTAATCGTAATCCGCGGTCTTGACTTTCTCCGTTTCAGACTCCGTTGCCGATTCCGGATCCGTTTCCGTTTGGAAAACGGTTTCTTTGTCCGCCGGTCGGTCCGAGGTTTCCCTGTTGTCTGCATCCGCATTTCCGCAGGAAGCCAGAAGGCCTGCGGAAAGCAGCATACACAGCAAAAGTAAAAAAGACAGTAATCGTCTCATCTTTTCTCCCTATCCTAAGGGCCTCCCTGCCGCAGCATAGGTCCGGCCCGTTTTCTACCTTAAATTATAATTATCCGGGTACGGGTTGTCAAGTTTGCTATGCCTGGACCTGTACTTAACGCAACTATCTCAAGGGATTCATCATCCAAATAGGACCCGCGCGGGTTTCTCACCTGCAGCGGGTCCATATGTGCAGTTATATATCCGACGGACTGCCCGGCAGTCAGGCCTGGATCTTTTCGAATTCCTTTACGGCATTGGACAAGATCTGTTCGATCGCCTGACGACGGGCTTCGACGTGGGAAGCATAGGAGTTGATCCCGTCGCGGAAAATGGCGTAGACAACCGGCTCGGTAATCTGATCGTACCAGTAGGTCTGAGCCAGATCCAGGTCGACGTTCCGGTTCATCATCTGCAGCATTTCGCGGCTCTTCTCGTCACGGACGCCCTTGAGCTGAATCACGCTTTCGATATAGGCCGGAATGACGTCTAGGGAGGAATAGTAGGACATCGTTTCGAGGATCGCGGAGGTGCGGGACAGATCCTCACATGTGGTCGGAACGATATATCCCAAACATCCGTTTGTGTAGCTTCGGTATTCTTCGCCCGAACCGATCTTCTCATAAGTCGGGAACGGAACGATCCCGTAGTTGACCTGCGTGTTCCGCAGTTTGCCCAGGTAGGTCCCGGTCGTTCCCGCAAACAGTGCTTTTCCGTCGGCAAACATGCCTACGACGTCTTCGTACACGTGACCGGTCTTGTAGATCTTCGCATTGTTGAGATTGAACGTCAGGTAGGAATCCGTCAGATCCTGGGTGCAAATCTCCATAATGTCGATGAGACGCTCGTTCCCGGGCATATTGAAGACAGGCAGGTCATTCGAATCCTTCTTGACGATCTTCTCTCCGGACACGGAAATGAAATCGTTATACCAGATGGCATTGATCCAGGCCGCTCCAAAAAAGTCGTTTTCGGTCATGATTTCGTCTCCGTCCAGATCTTCTGCCGCGTCGGTCATGAGCTCTACCATCTTGCCCATGGTCCAGTTCCGGCTGTCCACGAGGTCGTACGGATCTTCCAGATTATTTGCCTCGATCATGTCCCTGTTGACGAGCACAAAATGAAATCCCGCGCACATGCTCAGGTCGTAATAGCCTGCTGCAAAGAACTGCTTGGAGGCAACGGTCAGGGTCTCATTCATGTTCGCATACCACCAAGGCCGGTTCAGATCCAGATATTCTTTTTCCAGTTCCACGGTCGGAACAACCATCCCCTTGAGGGCTACGTTCAGCGCGAACCGGTCGCCGTAGATTCCAAGATCGCAGGAGTGATCGGATCCTCCGGACATGACCGCAGTTTCGAATGCGGACGTATCCGTAACCCAGCCGGTCGCGGTCAGGACGAACGTGATGCCGATACGTTCCTCAACCGCCTTGTTCCGGGTATAGATCGCATCGCTGAGAACGTCACCGATGATTCCCTGATCGTTTCCAAATTGCTCCAGGGCGTTTCGGGAGGTCTCGTCTTCACTCTCGGTGGTCAGGATCCGGAATTCATAGTCAAAGTTGACGTCCTCGGGTACTCCAAGGATCTCCTCGGGCGGTGACTCGGATTCCGTTTCGGTCGGTTCAGGCACGCGGGTCTCGCCGGTGTCGGGACCGTCCGACGTTTCAGCGGGAGTTTCAGGGGTTCCGCAACCCGCAAAGGACACAAGCAAAAGGCAGAGCAGGAGAAATACGATTAAACATTTTCTCATCTTCAAGAACCTCCAGTCCGGATAGCCGTACTTGTACTTTCAATATAGCACATTCGGGGCGGATTGGCAAGTCGGAATGTGCAGTCAGGGAGCATGCCTCCTCTTTCTCTTTTTTTAGCCCCATTATATACCCCATTGGGGTATTTGTGAAGGGAGAGCGGATAAGAAAATTCAGCAAACCCGTTGACAAACAGGCGGCACCGGGTTAGAATAGACTACGATAATAGTCTGGATGTCGGAGGACGCCTCCCATCCCATACACCGAAGGAGGAAGAAACCATGTTGAAAAAACTCAGTCTGGTCCTTTCGATCCTGTTGCTGTTCCTGACGCTCGTGTCCTGCGGAGCCGTTCCCGGTCCGGCCGAAACCGAATCCGAATCCGACACCGGATCCGAAATTCAGCCGGCCCCCGACGGAATCTGGTTCCAGAACGGCTTTAGATCCAAAGGAACGCCCGCCTTTTCCCTTCCGAAAGCCGAACCGGACTCCGTCTCGTCCATCGGCTCGGATGATCACTCTTACTACATTTACGAAGACATTTCGGAAGAGCAATACGCGGATTACCTGACCGTCCTCGAAAGCGAGGGCGTTTCCGTGCGCCGTATGTATCACGAATCCTTCTGCCGCACGGACGACTGCCTGATCTGGATCTACTATACCCCGAGCGAATCCCTCCTGGGACTGTTCTGGTATGCGCGTTCTGCCGGCGCGCCGGCGGACGGGATGACGGAACAGGATGCGGAGCTTTCGTTCTGTGCCGGGCAGACGCTGTCCCCGCTGTCCCTGCGGCCGGTGGACATCACACCAGAGGGATTCTATGCGCGCACGGGCGGACAGATCTTCGCCGCCCCGTCCTACACCTTCGACACATTTACCGAACAGGACTATCCGGGATTGATCCGGGACGAAAACGAGCATTATTCCTGCCGGATCCTGTTCGTGCGGGACGATAAAAGTTTGTATTCCGACATGGAGTGCTTCGCGGCCGCGGACCTGAACGGGGACGGCACGGAGGAGATCTGCGCGCTCCGGTATGGATATACGAGCGGTGTATTCACTTTCATGTTTGAGGTTCTTTCCGGATCGGAGGCCAGTGCCAATTTCTACCACTCCGCCCATATGACTCTGTCCTTCGGGGAAAAGGACGGCAAACTGATCGTCCTCGGCCGGAAGCAGGATGCAGAAACGACGAACGAATACTGGATCCGGGCCGGTTCATTCATCGGGATCCCTGAGTTTTCACTGTACGCTCCGGACCCCAATTCCACACCCGCGTTGAACGCGTTGAACAAAGACGTCACTCTTACGGAACGCGAGCAGGAACCGGAATACGACGGGCTTTTACAGGCTATCTCTTTCGAACCGAGCGGCATATGGGCCTGGCGGGTCACGGGGGACAATCTGATGCACGGAACTTTTGAAGAAGCCGACGGCGTCCTGACCTGTTCCGCGGATTGCGGCGAAGAGAAGATCAAGGTCGTCGCCCGGATCGAAGCCCCCGGCGTGATCCGGATCGTATCCGTTCAGGACGACCCGGGCGCCCTGCCCTGGCTCCACCCCGGAGACGTACTGTCCAACCAAACGCCCTCGGAGTCATAACCGGTCATCACTTCATAACAAAAAAGTGCAGCCTTTCACCGTAATCGCAACGATGTTTGGCTGCACGTTCTTTTTCTTCCTTCCAAAAGCCCGCATAGCGGCCAGTGTCCCCGTTGTTGACAGATCCGCCGGATTCCGTCTATAATCAAAGAGAACTATCGGTTATCTATGTTT
>JAFYHA010000143.1 GCA_017539425.1 Clostridia bacterium | reverse complement strand
TCCAGGACCTGGAGCAGGATGTTGAACACGTCCGGATGGGCTTTTTCGATCTCGTCGAACAGGACGACGCTGTAGGGATGGCGGCGGATCTTCTCGGTGAGCTGACCGCCCTCGTCATACCCGACGTAACCGGGAGGCGAGCCGATCAGTTTGGACACGCTGTATTTTTCCATATATTCGGACATGTCCAGACGGATCATGGCATTCTTGTCGCCGAAGAGGATGTCGGCCAGGGACTTGCACAGTTCGGTCTTGCCCACGCCGGTCTTGCCCAGAAAGATGAACGAACCGATCGGACGCTTCGGGTCCTTCAGACCCATACGGCCGCGGCGGATGGCCTTGGCGACCGCGCTGACGGCTGCGTCCTGGCCGATGACCCGTGCTTTCAGGGCATCCTCCAGGTGGAGCAGACGCTCGCTTTCGGTCTCGGCCAGCTTGGATACCGGAATACCGGTCCACTGTGTGACAACATCGGCGATCTCGTTCGGTCCGACGGTCAGTTCGGTATCCGCGTGGGAACGTTCCCATGCGGCTTTGGCATCGTCGTACTGCTTCTGAAGGTCTTTCTCACGGTCCCGTAGGGAAGCGGCAGCCTCGAAATCCTGTTTGGCCACGGAGTCCTCCTTGGTCTTGCGGACCTCCTTGAGCTGATCCTCCAGTTCCTTGAGATCCGGGGCATAGGCCCGTTTGTGGATGCGGAGCCGGGAGGCGGCCTCGTCGACCAGATCGATGGCCTTGTCCGGCAGATACCGGTCGGTGATGTACCGGGCAGACAGTCTGACGGCGGCCCGGACGGCTTCGTCCGTGATCTTGACCTTATGATAGGCTTCGTATTTGTCGCGCAGTCCGAGAAGGATCTTTTCGGCGTCCTCGGGGGAGGGCTCGCCGACCAGTACGGACTGGAAGCGGCGTTCCAGGGCTGCATCCTTTTCGATGTGCTTGCGGTATTCCGAAATGGTCGTGGCGCCGATGACCTGCATCTCGCCCCGGGCCAGAGCAGGCTTTAGGATGTTTGCCGCGTCGACCGCGCCCTCGGCATTGCCTGCGCCGACCAGGGTATGGATCTCATCGATGAACAGGATGATATTCCTGTTCTTGATGACATCGTTCATGATGTTCTTGAAGCGTTCCTCGAATTCGCCGCGGTATTTGGAACCGGCGACGAGAGAGCCCAGGTCCAGCGTGAAGATGATTTTGCCTTTCAGATCGTCCGGTACGTCGCCGCTGACGATCTTCTCGGCCAGGCCCTCCACGACTGCGGTCTTGCCCACACCCGGTTCTCCGATCAGGCAGGGATTGTTCTTCGTGCGTCTGGACAGGATCTGGATGACCCGTTCGGTCTCCTGGTCACGTCCGATGATCGGATCCAGTTTGCCCTGTTTGGCGGCATCGGTCAGATCCCGTCCGAAATCCTGCAGGGAAGCGGGAATTCCAGACGAGGAGGCTTTCGCCGATTTCCGGGCGGCGTTCCGTACCCGGCTCGTACTCCTGTCCGAGGCGGGATCCGGATCCTGGACCCCCGGATTCTGGGAGGACAGGAAGGTCTGGACGTTCTGGAATAGTTCATTGAGATTGACAGACAGGCTTTCCAGGATCTTCAGGGCGAAACTTCCGTTCTCACTGAGGAAGGCGAGGAGCAGATGCTCCGGGGCGACCTCGTCAAAATGGAACATATGGGCGATCTGGATCGACCGGTTCAGAATGTTTTTGACCCGGGGCGTCATGTCGTCCGGCGTGACGGTAACGGGCTCTTTCTTTCCGGAATACCGGATCAGGGCTTCCCGGAACGTATCATATTCAACGCCCGCTTCGCCCAGGATCCGTTTGACTTCGGTTCCGGGTTCCTTGAGCATACCCAGCAGGATATGCTCTGTGCCCAGATATTCATGGCCCAGGGAGGAGGCCTCCTCAAGGGCCGTATCCAGTATGGCTTGTGTGGAAGAATTGAAAGGAGTCATCATGATCCTTCACCTCCGATTCTGTACAAAGATTAAGATGCCAGTGTTTCGCGAAGGAGTCTGGCACGCTCCCGGTCACGAGACGTTTCATCCCGGACATCCTGCTTGGAGCCCAGCGTGACCATGGCGGGCATGGCCTGGACAAGAAGGGAATTCAGCTTTGAAAGGGAAATGTCTTTGATAAAGCCGAGATTCATGCCGAAATGGACATCCGCATACAGTTTGAAGAATTCGGCACTGCTCATCAGCCATGCCGACCTCAGAAGGCCGACGGCGCGAAGGGCGGCATCCTTGAGCTGTTCCTTGCGGCCCGGACGGATCTGGTCCGCGGACTGCTTTTCCAGGTCCTTGAGCTGGGCGACCGCGTCGTCCAGTTTCTTCAGGATGTCCTCTTCGGTCAGACCCATGCAGATCTGGTTGGAGATCTGGTAGATGCAGCCCTGGGACTGGCTTCCCTCACCGTACATGCCGCGGACGGTCAGACCGACCTTGGACAGTTCGCGTCCGACCTGGTCCATATAACCGTTGAGCGTCAGCGCAGGAAGGAAGAGCATGACCGACGCCCGCATGCCCGTACCCAGGTTGGTCGGACACTGTGTCAGGTAGCCGAGGTTTTCGTCATAGGCGAAATCCAGGGCTTCATCCAGATGCTCTTCCAGATCGGTTGCCGTGCGGAACGCCTCCTGCAAGGACAGGGAAGGCTCGATGCACTGGATGCGCAGATGGTCTTCCTCGTTGACCATGACGGACAGATTGCAGGGCTCGTTAAGGAACAAGGCGTGCGGTCCATCCTTCTTTGCGAATTCCGGACTGACGTAATGCTTTTCCACATAGGCGGCCGCCTCCAGATCGGAGATGCCGGAAAAGTCGATCTTCTGGAATCCCATCGGGACCAGGACTTTTTCCACCTCGCCGATCAGCTTTGCGGCGCGGGTTTCGTCCAGCCGGATGGGAAACGGGTAGTGATTCAGGTTTCTGGCCAGCCGGACCCGGGAACTGATGACCATCCCGTCCGGATTGGTCTGTTCATTGTTGTACCATGACATGATGAAGTCGCCTCCTTCAAGCGGATTCGCTGCGGTTTTCGTTTTCCATGGAGCGGATCTGGTCCCGCAGCTCCGCGGCTTTTTCAAATTCCTCGTGCTTGATGGCTTCGTTCAGCTCTTTCTTGAGCTGGGCCAGCTGATCCTTCTTTTCCTTGCGGGCCTTGAAGCGCAGCGGGATCCTTCCGGTGTGCCTGGTGTTGCCGTGGATGTTCCGGATCATCGGCTGCAGGGATTCCATGAAGAATGTGTAGCAGGTCGGACATCCGGCCATACCGGTCTGGCTGATGGCGTTGAGGTCGCAGCCGCAATCCGGACATACGGTTTTCTGTACGCCGGTCGAGGCCTCCGGAATCCCCATGAAGTTTCCGAAGAGGTCTCCGAAAGGATTGCCGAACAGGGAACCGATCGTATCGGAAAGATCCGGCGTGTCCTTGAGTTTGCCTTCCGCCCGCATCTTGGCCGCGCATTCATGGCAAAGGGCATAGGAAGAGGTTTTTCCGTTGACGGTCTCCTCATAGAAGATCGTGGCTGTATTTTTCTTGCAATTCTGGCATAACATAATGATTCAACTCCTTTGTTTTAAGATTTCATAAAGGTCAGCAGCATCTGCTTGAACATCCGGGCGCGGACCTTGTTCTGTGTGGAAGGATCCAGATCGGACAGGGAAGCATTGGACAACGCTTCCTTCATGACCCCGTAGATCCGTTCATCGATCAGGCCGGTACCCAGCAGGTTCTTGCAGAATGCAACCGATTCGCCCTCGTCGATGGAATCGCCGATCGCGCAGAAGAAATGCATCAGATACTCGTTGCGGTGGACCTGCTTGCGCACGATCCGGATACATCCGCCTCCGCCCCGGCGGGATTCGATCAGGTACCCTCGCTGCGGGGTGAAACGGGATGTGATCACGTAGCTGATCTGGCTCGGGACGCAGCCCAGTTGCTGGGCCAGGTCGTTCCGCTGAAGCTCGATGGTTCCGTCGTTGGACTCATCCAGCATCTGCTCGATGATTTGGGAAATCAGGTCGGTCAACATTGATCTCCACCTCCTTTACTTTTCGTCACCATTATAGTGCGAAGGTCAAAGAAAGTCAAGGTCAAAGAAAGTCAAACTCATTTTATAAAATCGGATTACAGGCGATTAGATCGATTTAGGTACCCTATTTCGTAAAAAATCAAACTTTTTTGACCTTCTTTGACCTTTTGAAAGAAGAAAAACTTGAATCCGCAAAGGACAGTATTTATTTTTAAACAATTTACAACAGAATAAAACTGTGCTATAATCAGTTTCATTATAAGACCCGCCTTTCGCGGGAAAACATGTAGCTCGCGTGAGAGGTATGTACTATGCTGGATATCAAGTTGATCCATGACGATCCCGAAAAGGTCAAGGCCGCCCTGGCCAAACGGAATTACGAGGTCGATTTTACGGAACTGCTGGCCTGGGATGACGAGAGACGCTCCCTGATCGCCTACGGTGACAAACTGAAGAACGACCGGAATGTCACGTCCGCCAGTATTCCCGTTATGAAGAAGAACGGACAGGACGTCACCGAGGCGTTGGCCAGAATGAAACAGGTCAGTGACGAGATCGCGCTGACCGACAAGAAGCTTGCCGAACTCAAGTCCAAGATCCAGAACTTCCTGGATTGGCTTCCGAACATCCCGGACGAGGATGTTCCCGCCGGAGGCAAGGAGAACAACCAGGTCATGAAGGTATGGGGAGAAAAGCCCCAGTTTGACTTCAAGCCCAAGGATCATGTCGAGCTCTGCACGTCTCTCGGCCTGATCGATTACGAACGCGGCATCAAGCTGTCCGGCGCGGGCAGCTGGGTCTATACGGGAGTCGGTGCTCAGCTGGAGTGGGCGATCCTGAATTTCTTCATCCGTGAGCATCTGAAGGACGGATACACCTTCCTGCTGGTGCCCCATATGCTGAACCATAAGTGCGGCTATGTGGCCGGACAGTTCCCGAAATTCCTGGAGGAGGACTACTGGATCGACGGAGGTCCTTCCGAAGACGGACGCTTCCTGCTTCCGACCGCGGAAACGGCGCTGGTGAACTTCCACAGGGACGAGATCCTGAAGGAAGAGGATCTGCCCAAGAAGTATTTCGCCTATACCCCCTGCTTCAGACGCGAAGCCGGTTCTACCCGTGTGGAGGAACGCGGAATGGTCAGGGGCCATCAGTTCAACAAGGTCGAAATGGTGCAGTACGCACATCCGGATCATTCGATGGAAGCCTTCAACGAACTGGTCGGCAAGGCGGAGAGCCTGGTCCAGAAACTGGGCCTGCACTATCGCCTGAGCCGTCTGGCTGCCGAGGACTGCTCCCACTCCATGGCCAGGACCTACGATATCGAGGTCTGGATCCCGAGCATGAATATCTATAAGGAAGTCAGCTCCGCATCCAACGCCAACGACTATCAGGCCAGACGCGGAAATGTCCGGTTCAAGGACGCGACCGGCAGAAGCCGTTTCGTGCATACCCTGAACGCATCCGGACTGGCCACCAGCCGGATCATCCCCGCCATTGTGGAACAGTATCAGCAGGCGGACGGTTCCGTGGTCGTTCCCGAAGTGCTCAGACAGGATCTGGGCATGGATGTCATCCGCAAAAAAGGTTGACCGTTTTTTCAATACATAGCAAAAGGGCGATGCTCCTGAATCCCGTTCAGGTCATCGCCTTTTTTGGAAAGATTGGATGGGCGTCCTATCTCTTGGACAGGACGTCTTGTTCGTAAGTCTCGACGGCGTCGTACCAGGTCCAGTCGTCCGGGACGTTCTGCCTTGAGCAGTACTCGTTCCAGACATCCTCGAAAGGCATCGTCTTCATGGCTTCGGTCAGGACCAGCAGCTTTGTGAAGCGGCCCTGATCCTGCAGTTGCCCAAACGACTCATGAGGTGTGAGCAGGGCATACAGGAGTGCTTTCTGTACGTTGCGCATACCGACGACCCACGCGGCGATCCGGTTGATGGAAGCATCGAAATAATCGGTAGCGATCCGGACGCGGTCCAGCGCGTCCGCGGCTACGATCTCCTTGCAGATCTCCTTGGTCTCCTCATCCAGACGGATGACGTGGTCGGAATCCCAGCGGACCGAACGGGTCAGATGCAGGGCGATCTCCTTGTTGAACAGGAGCATGGACGAGATCTTGTCCGAAACGGTCTCGGTCGGATGGTAGTGGCCGTTGTCCATCAGGGACATGATACCCCTGGATATGGCATACTGCATCCCGAATTCGGCGGAACCGACGGTATAGGATTCAAGCCCGATCCCGAACACTTTGGATTCGATCGAGATCCGGACCAGTTCCGGATCGTATCCGCATCCCAGGATCGCGTCCATGGATTCCATGAACCGTTTCCGGGGACCGATGCGGTCTGCGGGAATGTCCTTGTAACCGTCCGGGATCCAGAAGTTGACCAAAGAGGAACTTTCGGTTTCTTTTGCAAAATATTCGGCGATCCGCACGCAGGCTATCCCGTGACGGATCCAGAATTCCCGAATCTTGGGATCCGGATGGGAAAGCGTGAGATTATCTGCGGCATAGGGATGGGAAAAATAGGTCGGATTGAAATCCAGCGCCATTCCGTGCCGCTTGGCAAAATCCACCCAGCGGCGGAAGTGCCTGGGTTCCAGCGCGTCACGGTCGACCGGTTTTTCGCCCGGCTCGAAGATCGCGTAGTTGGCATGCAGATTCAGACGCTTGGTTCCCGGAATGGATTTGCAGGCTTCCTCGATATCCTGCATCAGTTCCTCGGGACAGCGGGCGCGTCCCGGATAGTTGCCCGTGGTCTGGATGCCGCCGGACAATTCTACGTTTTCAAAGCCGCGGACGTCGTCTCCCTGCCAGCAGTGCATGGAAACCGGAACTCCGGAGAGAATCCGGATCGCCTGATCCGTGTCTATTCCGATCTTGGCAAAGGTCTGCTTTGCCGATGCATAGCGGTCCATTCAAATGGCCTCCTTAAACATTGTTCCCCTATAGTTTACCACGGAGGAAAAGAGTTTGGCAAGAAAAAGAGAAAAATCCGTGACGCCAATATCTCGCGGGTATGCATTGATTTTTTCTAAGGTTGTGTGGCATAATACAAGTAATAGGAAAGAAGGCCGGCCTTTGCCGGGTATCCGTCCCGTAGATTCCGGGCCGGGTCCGGATCGGCGGGACGGAAAGGAGAGCGTATGCCACACTTGAATACATCTGTAAAAACACGCATAGTCTGCATGCTGCTCTCGGTCCTCATTCTGGCCGGAATATGCTGCATCCCGGTCGGTTCGGTTCCTTCGGAAGACGGAATCCTGTCGACCTCGGACAGCCGGTTTTTCTCCTCCACCGTCGCCTATTCCGGAATGTCCCTGCTGGACCAGTCCCCGGACGCCCTTACGCTGCGTATCCTGACGACCCGCGCCTATCTGTCCTTCAACGATCTGCGGACCTGCTCCTACAAGGCAAATGCGCTCAGGCTGGTTCTGGGAAATGACACGTCCAGCCAGAAACTTACCGTCATCTATACGCTCAAAAACGGTGATGCGGGCGAGACGAGCCTTACGCTCGAGTCCTACAGTCAGGCTATGAGCTATACGGTCCATCTGCCCGATGCCGACCAGTTGAAATCCTTTACCATGCAATGGGAAGGCGGTCTGTCCGGCACACTCGTCCTGTATTCCGTGCAACCGGTCTCGGTCTCTCCGGAACCCGTGGCTTCCTGCGGTGACATCTCGGTCTGCAGGTACGATCCGGATTTCGGAACGGTCACCGTGCAGGGATATGTCACGATCCGGACCGCTTCTGCCCACACGGATTCCCGGATCGCTTTGTTCATCCTGGATTACAGTCAGAGAATGGAGGACCTGCTGAAAGATCCGGAGATCGCCCCAGTGGCTTCCATCGAGATCCGCAACAGTTTTTCGTTCACCGTTCCGGCACCGGCCCTGGAAGACCGGCTGTGTATGGCCGGAGTCTGTATCATCGATCCGGACGGTACCCGTATTCCGGTCACGGAAGCGCAGGTCATCCGGCTGTATTCGGAAAGTATTCCGTCCCCGGATTTTCCCTCGTCAGCCTTCAAGGGAGCCACTCTGGACAGCGTATCCGATATGATCGGGATCCATGCCGGGAGCACCATCCTGGACGTGGACCTGGAACAGCTGTTCAACAGCCAGAACGGCGAACCGTATTCGTTCGATTCCTATACCTTCTTCTTCAGCCGGCCCTATCTACAGGAACTGCAGAGCCGGTACACGGCCTGCCTGCTGACCGGGTCCCGCATCTATCTCCGCCTCAGACTTCAGGGCGGGTCTACCCTGGATCTGGACAAGATCGCCAGTGCCGCGTACGCAGGGGAAGATCGCCCGGTCAAGACCCGGTCCCTGACGGATCCGGAAACACCGGGAAACCTGTACCGGACGCTGTATGCCGATACCCCGGAAGCCCGCGTGTCGATCTATGCGCTCACCCGGTACCTGTGTGAGACATTTTCCGGGATCTCGGGACTGATCCTGGGGACGGGCATGAACGCGCCCGCCCGGAATTCCGTCCCGATGTCCGAATATGCGCAGAGACTTGCGGAAACGCTGGTCCTGATCGAAAACACCGCGCACAGCATCCGGCTTTCACTCCAGATCGTGATCCCGGTATATGCCTTCCGGCAGACCGATCTCATTCCCGAGAGCCTTCTGAACGGGAAGGACCGCTACCAGACGGACCTGTTCCTGAACAGTCTGTTCCGAGCGGTCCGTTCCATCACGCGGAACAATCCCAGGTACACGCTGATGTTCTGCACGGACATATCTCCTTACGGGCTGCGCGACCAGGATTTCCCGCTGAAGACCCCGATTTCGGATATGGAAGAGGGGGACAGATTGTCCGCGATCAGTTCGGAAGGAATGGAAGAGCTCTTTGCATCCCTGACGGGAAGCGGCCTTCTGTCCGATTCCTACCTGGTGGAATGGACGCCCGGATCCGGAAACACGGGGATCTCCCAGCCTGCCTTGTACGCGCTGTCCTATTTCACGCTTTTCGGAGCCCCTCATGCCGCCACGTTCTTCCTGACCCTGTACGGCAATACCTCCGCCGCGATCCGGTCCGTCCTGACCTTTATGGATACTGACCGGAGCCGGGAAGCCTGCTCGGCCTATCTGGACGTTCTCGGGTATTCCTCCTGGGATGAGGTGATCCCGGAACAGCTGAGCGACAAATCGGTTACGCGTTCGCTTTATTTATACACGCCGCCCCTTACCGCATCGGAGATCAACACGGTGGGCAGTTATGTGACCTGGAATTTCACGACCGCGCTGAGTACGCGCGGCTGGCTTGCGGGCCCGAACTGCACCAAGATCAGTCTGGGTTCCAATTCCATCAGCCCTCGTTCCCTGATGGCCACGATGCATTTCGCGGAAGGGGAGCCCAGAGCGTTCCTTCTGGCCTCGGGCAGCAGCGAATCCTCGCTGGTCGCGGCGGATTATCTGAAGATATCGGGCGGAATCTCAGGGGGCGAAGGGACCTATCAGATCCTGGCGACGCTGATCTCCAATACGTACTACCTGACCTCCTCCATAACCGTAACCGCCGGTGAACGTTTTGATCTGATCATGGACGTCAGCCGGGCCAGTTCGGAGGCCTCGTCAGTCTGGATCGCAGTTGAACCGGTCGATTCCGGAACCGATGCCACGCTCTGCCTGGACACCATATCGGCGTTGTCCAAAACCATGGACAGCGATTCACTTGCCCAGTTCATCAACTCCTATGCCAGCGAACCGGCAAAAGATTCCGGAACCAATCCGGCCGTGATTCTGATCGTCGTTTCGTTCGTCCTGATCTGGGCATCCATATTCGTGTTCCTCCTGTTCAAGAGAAGGGAAAAATGAAGCTCTTCACATTTTTTGTGTCTGCATTCATGTCTCGAAAGCCTCTTTACAAAGAGAGGGCGGCGTATTATTCTCCCTCACGGAGAGCAGGCAGGCGCGGAATGCGGTGCACCTGCCGGTGCTTGCATTGAATCACGTTGCCAGAGGCTCTTTGTCAAGCGGATTGTAAAATGAATGCACTTGTCTACGTGTGATACGCAAAAAAAGAGAAGAACCAGAAAATACCAGAAATAGTCGGATTTCACTGGACTTTCGCTGTTGACATTGGTGACGTCGCGTGATATAATTTTATCGGAATCTCGATTAACAAATCGATAACAATATATCAAGAGGTCGTTTTTTATGACTTATACAGAGTATGTCCAGAATTATCTCGCACAGCAGGACCCAGGAGCCCCGATTTATACGGATGCGATCGCTGAAACAATGGCTGCGGATTATGGAATCGATATAAAAAAAGCAGCTGCAGCGACTTCCGTTGCAGTTAAACGTATCATAGACAATAGAGTTTTTCCGGATTTTCGATGCTTTCAAAAAGGCATCTATTACCGCACTGCAGCTACCCCCTTCGGTGAGTTGGGGATTAATCTGGAAAAACTGATTGCAAAGAAGTACCTTATTCCTGATAAAGGGTATGAAACCGGGCTACGGCTACTTTATCATATGGGGCTGACATCACAAATCCCGACAGAATATTTACTTGCAACGAATGTCGCTAAGGGATGCGTTCGATATGATAGCAAAATTGGCGTTTCGATCTGTCCGCCGAAGACCTTGGTTAATGCTGAGAACAAGGCATATCTGCAGACATTGGATGTCTTGGATCTTCTGGACAAGGCCCCTGTCGATGTTCCGAATCCTTATACGGTTCTTGCCAATCATATTAGGCGGAACTGATTGCAGTACGAAATGCTTTTGTACTATGCAGACAGATACTATAATCGAAAAACAATCATTCTGCTTGCGCATATTGCCAGACAAAAAGATGCAGAAATGTGAACGGATTTCAATACACAGAGACCCCCGTCCGGCTGCCCGGACGGGGGTCGTGTTTTCGGAAAACTATGAATTCTGGATATCCGCAAGCCAAAGTTTTGAGTCGGCATCGCTGGGCATCTGCAGTCCGGTCCGGGGTGAAAAGGAGACCGGACCTGTGACCGGGCCGTCGGGCATGCAGGACCGCTTGAACTGCTGGGAGAAGAAGCGTTTCAGAAAGACTTCAAGGGTTTGGGTCAGGACGGATTCTTCGAATTGATCCCCGAACACATGGGAGGCCATCCGCAAAAGCTTCCGGGGAGTCGCACCGCTCACGCAGAAATGATACAGGAAAAAGTCATGCAGGACATAGGGACCGACGATGGTCTCCGTCTTCTGGGCGATCCCGCCGTCTGAATCCGCAGGCAGCAGTTCGGGACTGATCGGGGTATCCAGAATATCCGTCAGGATCCGTCCCGCACGCTCGTCACGGGAGGCCCACAGGCGGACCAGTTCCCGGATGGCGGTCTTGGGCAGGGTGGCGTTGACTCCGTACATGGAGATCTGGTCGCCCCCGTATGTGGCAAAACCCAGGGCCAGTTCGGACAGGTCTCCGGTCCCGACGACAAGACCCGTATGCATATTGGCCAGGTCCATCAGGATCTGGGTGCGCTCCCGGGCCTGCGCGTTTTCAAAGACTGCGTCAAAACGGTCTTCCGGCTGACCGATATCCCGGAAGTGCTGGCGTACGCTGTCCGTGATCGGAATGACTCGGTAGGGAATATCCAGGACTTCACATAGACGCTCGGCATTGCTCCGGGTGCGTACGGTCGTGCCGAAACCAGGCATCCCGACGGCCAGAATGGAAGCGTTCGTCCGGCCCAGGATCCTGGAGGCTTCTGTGCAGACGCGAAGGGCCCAGGTCGAATCCAGTCCGCCCGAAAGACCCAGAACCATAGTCTTGGAACGGGTGACACGGATCCGTCCGGCCAGCCCGTGCGCCTGAATGGCAAGCACCCGGTCCGCATAGTTCTGAAAAGCAGAGGGGGAATCCGGAAAGAACGGATGGGGCGTAAGGGGAAGTGTCAGTGGATCTTCAGTCGCGTCCGGATGAAATACTGACGGACGGAAACGGTCTTTTCGTTTTCCTGGGTCGCGGCTGCGGGAAGCGAACAAGCGAGGATCGATCTGACCGACCAGCAGAGAATCATCCTTACAGAACGGCATCCGGATGGCGGATTGCGTGCCGCGGTCCAGAAGAAATGCACCGCCGCCGTAAACCCCGTCGGTGGATGCGCCGCCCGGTCCTTCGTTGACATATAGGACGGCTCCGTCCGTTTCACGGGACAAAGAAGTCAGATCGGAAAGCATATGCTCAAACGAGTCCGCGGTTTCCACAAGGGCGTCCGGGAACAGATACAGGGAGGCTCCCGCATTTAGACCGTCCGGATGCAGACAGAAGGAAAAACCGCTATTTTCCTCGCATTCAAACGTCAAAGATGTCCCATATGAGACGAATATGCCTTTTATGGACTGAGAGGACGTAACTTCTGAAGTATCCGGATCCAGGGGAACCATGCCCAGGATCTCACCAGAACCGACCACGACCGCACAACTTTTCACCAGACCGGCGACCCGGACGGGCAGACCCAGCACGGACAGCATCTTAAGGGAGGAGGTCCGGTCTGCATAGTCCCAAAGGGCCTGTTCGGCTGCATCCAGAAGAGTCCCGGAACCGAACAGGTCCCGGCAGTCTGATCCGGTTAAGGAGAACTGTGGAAAGAGCAGCAACCCGGCATTCTGCGCATAGGCGCGGCGGGCTGCCTGGACGGCCTCTTCGACGTTGGAGGCCGGATCGGCCAGATGGACGGCTGGCGAGGTGGCGGCTAAGGTGAGAAATCCGTTTCGCATAGTAATGTCCTCGAAGGGATAGGATCACGCTCCCGGTGGGTTTCACGGAAGGGAACGGCGTTCTGAAAGCGACATGCTTTCCGGCAACATTAGCATACCACAAGCCCGAGGTCCGATGCAATGTTTTTGACGAGTTTGCCGCAGAGTGCGAAAAAGTTTACCTTTTATGTTGACAGGTTCGCAAAAGTATGGCATAATACCTGACTTCCGACGTTAAACAGAAAAAGTAGTGCTCTGGCCCCCAAAAAAAGGCCAGAGCTTTTCTTTTATGGATGCATCATACGCTCGATTTGCAAATGCGATAGATAGTAGTTATCAATAGGTGCCTTGTAAGTTTTTGCTATCGTTTGCACGGCGGCAGAATTGGTCAGCAGATTAATGCATT
>JAFYHA010000142.1 GCA_017539425.1 Clostridia bacterium | reverse complement strand
GTCAATGGATTACAGACCGGTGAGATGGTAAGGGTCGTCATTCCAAGCGGAAAATACGCAGGTACCTATACCGGCAGGATCATGATTCGGAAAAGAGGCTCTCATGACATTCGGACGTTGGATGGAAAACTTGTTACCGGCACAAAGAAATCTGTTTACAAAGTTCTGCAATATGCAGACGGATACAATTACAAATATGCGAAAGCAAATTAAGCCCGACAATTCCTCTCGGCAGTTGAACAACCGAGGATCCTTGCCGCTTTATCCTGAAAGGCGCCCGCGACAGATAAGGCGTCAGGGATACCGCTTTGGACTGCGTTCCAAAGCGGCATTTTCTGTGTTTTTTGCAGTGGAGGCCAGATGAGACACGCATATGCCCCGGAAGATTATATCCGGCAGTTACAAGCCTACAAAAAACTGGAGAATCCCTCCTTTTCCAAAGAGGACAGCCGTGAATCCGTTTTGGGTACGCTCGAAACATTATCCAGACAGAAACAGGAGATCTTCTCCGTGGCCAACGGGATGATCCGGGAATATATCGAAACGTTCGAGAAAAGGCCCGACGCCATGACCGAAGAGGACGTCACGCTCCTGACCGAATTCATGGAACGGCTGGTCCCCAACGGGCTGTACACCGGACAGGCCACGGATTTCGCGATCCTGTACCGTCTGGCCAAACTTCTGGCCGCCCGTTTCCGTCAAAGCGGTGAACTGAACCGCTACGCCAGGGCCCTTAACCTCTGCTCCTACGGCTACCGGGCCTTCATCCAGAGCCACAGCCATACGCCGTGGGAATCTCCGTATTTCGAAGACTGCATGGCACTGGTGCAAAGAATCGGCGAACTCGACACGGAAGGCCGGCGCAACGCACTGGCCGGACTGTCCCGTACGGTCGTCATGCCTCCGGACACGTTTCCGCTGGAGCGGTTCCGGGTCATTCATGAGACGCTGGTCCGGGAGTTTCCCCATCCGCTGTCCGACCAGGACGGCCTCATCCTGCTCATCACACAGTGCAACATCCTGGACGCGTTCAAGGAGACCTGCCTGTTCTCCTCGGAACACGGTCTTAGGTTCGACCGGGAATCCGTACGTCCGTTCCTGGAGGAGATCGAGGAACTCGTGAGGGAGAACGTCACCGGGGACCGGACCTACGGTCTGGGCCGGATCAAGCTGGAGAACCTGCTCCTGATCACCGACTATCTCCTGGGCAAACTGTCCGTACACGAATTCCTGGATGCCCTGGATACGGAAATGCGGGAAACGCGGAACAGTTCCAACCCTTCCCTGCGCGGCTTCGGACTCGGCGGGATCGGCCATGACTATCTCAATCTGCTTTTCCGGTGCACACCGTTTCCCGTGGAAACCGTTCTCCGCCTGAGCCGGGACCTGGTGAAGCGCGTCCTGCCTGACCTCCTGCCCCTTTCGAGACAGGTCAACAATCCGCAGTTCAACCGCTATATCGTGACCTTTCTCAACGCGGCTTCCCTGACCGGCTCGTTCGACGAATTCTCCGAAATCATCCTGGAGTCCACGGTCTACGCAGACCGGGCGCTGTTCATCCATACCGTGATGGTGCGTGAACTCAGCCTGATCCTCTTCGATCACATGATCGGGCACTCCCCCGAGTTTTTCGAGGGCGTGGCCGGAAAGGACGCGGACTACGTCCGTTCCCACAGGGATGAGATGAAGCAACTGCTTTCCGAGTGCTGCATGTTCCATGACGTGGGCAAGTTCTTCGTCCTGGACATCGTGGAGAACGCCATGCGTACGCTGACGGACGACGAACTCACGCTGATCCGGGAACATCCGCGGAACTTCGAGCACATCTACCAGATCATCGAGGACCGGGACGAGCGTGTGCTGTGTATCCGGGACTGTGCTCTGACGCATCATCTGTGGCACGACGGCACGGGAGGCTATCCGGACGTACCGCAGACAAAGAACCGTCCCTTCGCGGATATCCTGGCCATAGCGGACAGCATCGATGCGGGAACGGATTTCCTGGGCCGCCCCTACAAGGCCTGCAAGACCATCGATCAGCTCATTGAGGAGATACAGAGCCGGTCCGGAACGCAATACGGTCCTGAGGCCGCGGCCGCGCTTTCGGTTCCCGAAGTCAGGGACCGGATGGCCGGATGGGTCATACAGGGCCGGACGGATCTGTATGACCGGATCTACGGTCAGAGGGAGCAACCCGGCATTGGAACCGGAGTCAATTGCTGACTCCCGGATAGGCAAACCGGTCAGGTAGAGTCCGCCGGTTCAAGTCCAGTCACCAGGATAGAAAAAGGGAGATCGTTCGACCTCCCTTTTTCTATGCCCGGATCGGCTTTTCCTTATGTGACGGTTTTCGACTGATGGTGTATGTTACGTACTTGGCAAGGCCAAAAGATCTTCCCTCACAGGATGGTCCGGGCGTCCGGTGAACTCTCCCCCACCTATGCAAGCAAAGAGTTGGGGCTTCGGAAGATGCGGTAGACCCGCCTTGTTTCGAATCTATCCTTGATCTCGGTGATTCCGCTTGCCTTCGTAGAACTTGTTCTTGTTGTCGTACATCATCCGGTCCGCTCTGGCGAACACGTCGTTGTACTTCCTGTCAGTTGCTTTGTCATAGACCGCATATCCCGAAGCAAATGACACGGGAAGCTCATCCGGTCCGGACGTGGCGTTGCACTTTTCCGTCTCCACGACCAGCTGCTTCATACGCTCTTCGATGAAGTCCAGGTCCACGTCGGTCCACACCGCGATGAACTCGTCTCCCCCGATCCGGAAGAGCCTTTCATATCCGAACACCCGCACAAAGACGTCCGCCGTGTTCTCGATCATCCGGTCGCCGATGCCGTGCCCGTACGAGTCGTTGGTTTTCTTGAGTCCGTTGATGTCGAAGACCGCGACCGCGAAGCGCGCGGTTCCGTTCCGGATCTGTTCGTCCAGCTGAGGGAGCAGTTCCAGATAGGCGGTCTTGTTGCGCACGCCGGTCATGGGATCCATATAGGCCTGAGCGCGGAGTCTGTCCACGAATTCCTTGAGTTCATCCTTCATCGCGGTCAGCATGACGGTAAGGTTGTCGACCACGTCTCCCGCGTGAGGCAGTTCCTCTTTCCTGCCGGTCTCGGATCTGCGCAGCGAACTGGAGATCATCTCCTCGTTGAGCTGTTCGATATAGTCCCTGAGGATATCGATGTCCTTGTAGATCGTATCGAACCGGCGGCGGATCATAACGGCGGCCGCCAGCATGATCAGGGCGCCGACCAGCAGCGAGACCACGGACATGGTCGTGATGATCCGGATCTGGACGGTCTCTTCCCGTTCGTAGATGTGACTGTCAAAATCCACGCCTACGATGGCCACGATATCCCCGGCAGAATTGCGCAGGGGCGTGAATGCGGAATAGAACGAACCCCAGCGGTCGCTCACGATATCCGTATCCACGGCCGGCGTACCGGCATTCGCTTTGTCCAGCGTCGGGGTGTAGCTGAGCGTTTCTCCGAACTGGGCGGGCTCTTCCGGGTCAGGATCCAGGATGAAGATGTATTCCTTTTCCGCCTGATAACGGACGACATACACGTAGTTGATCTCGGTATTCGACATGAATGTCCGCATGAGATCGGATATGCGGTCATATTCGGGACCCGTCATGTCCCCGGGCCCGGTCACGCCGTCGAACAGATCCCCGTCGATCAGGCTGGTAATGGTCATCGACAGTTCCAGCATCCGGTCCGAAGTGACCTCGACCAGGGTGTTGCGGGAATGATCGACGAACAGATATCCGAAGGCCACGTTCACGATGATCAGGAACGCCATCGCGATGACGATCAGCCAGACGGACAGATTGAATCGCTTTCGCAGCATACAGTTGCTCCTATAACTTACAGAGTGGAAGAGAAGGGGGCTCAGATGAGCACCGGATCGCCGTACACGCTCATGAGCGTATAGGGCATGCCCTCCAGTTCCATACCTTCCTTGAACCGCATGGGGTCTCCGCCGTGTTCGGCGAAATTCCAGAAGTGACAGGGTACGGTCAGCTTGGGCTGCAGGATCTTCGCGGCCGCAACGGCCTGGTCCGAATCCATATTCCCGAACGCACCGTTGATGGGCGCGATGAACAGATCGGCGCCGTGGAGTTCAGGATCCCCGAACCAGTCCGGCCGGAACGCGGTGTCTCCGGCGACATAGATCCTGCTGTTCCCTGTCCGGATCACGAAGCCGAGCGCGTCGGGAGCCAGTTCCCCGTGGTCGCACTTCACCGCCAGGACCGAGATGTCTCTGTACGCGGCCGTATCCCCGACGCCCAGATAGAGCAGGCGGTCGGGCAGGAGCCCGTACGGCTCCAGGTATTCCCTCGTGTCCTTCGCGGCGAAGATCTTCATGGAATCCATTGAGACGAAATCATCCAGCGAATCGATATCCAGATGATCGAAATGGGCATGTGTCACCAGAAGGAGGTCTGCCTGGATGTCCTTCGGGCCGATCACGGCGGGCATCAGCCGGCGGAATCCGAAATGCCGCTCGCAGCAATTGGAAAAATAGGGATCGACGTAGCACAAAGTGCCCTCTCCGGTCTTGATCAGGAACCCGGCCTGACCCAGCCAGAACACGGCCGTCTTCCCTTCCGGAACCTGAAAATCCTTTACTTTCTTCACGTAATCCAGCATGGTTCAGCCTCCTTTGAGGGCGTCCGGGTTGAGCAGGTGCTTGGGCTGTCCCTTGAAGAAGCTCACGATGTTGTCCACGGCCATGGCCGAGGATTTCACCAGGCATTCGTGGGATCCGGCGCCGGCATGCGGCAGGAGCATCACGTTGGGCAGCGTCAGCAACGGGTTGTCGGGTTCGGGCGGTTCCTTGCGGAACACGTCCAGTCCGGCGGCGGCGATGACGCCGGTCGTCAGGGCTTTGTACAGGTCCTCCTCCACGATGAGCGAGCCGCGGGCCGTGTTGATCAGGATCGCGGTCGGCTTCATGCGGGACAGGAAGGCCATATCCACCATGTCCGTAGTCACGCCGGGAATGGCGGGCACGTGCAGGCTGAGCACGTCGGACTCCCGGATCAGCGTCTCGGGGTCCACACGGGTCACGTCGTATTTCCTGGCGGTCTCCTCGTCGAACCGGACGTCGGTCGCAATGACGTGGCAATCGAAACCGTACAGCATCTTGGCCAGGGCCTTGGAGATGTCGCCGAAGCCGTACAGACCCACGGTCTTGCCCTCCAGCTGATGGCTGAGCCTTCCCTCGAAGAACCAGCTCCAGTCGTTTTTGCGGACGGACGCGTCCCGCGCGGGAAACTCGCGCAGCAGGTTGATCATCAGTCCGATCGCGCATTCCGCGACGGCCACGGACAGGGATCCGGGAGCGTTGCACACGGCGATACCCTGTGCGGAAGCCTCCTTCTTGTCCATCTCATCCGTACCCACGCCCCAGCGGGAGATGATCTTCACCCTTCCCTTACCCAGGGTGCGCATGGCCTCTGTGGGCAGTTTTTCACCGCAGGTGATCAGGGCGTCCCAGTCCAGGAACCTGTCCGCATAGTCCAGAAAGGTGCGGGTCTCCATGTCCTGCAGTTCGGCTTCGAATCCGTTCTTCTCCAGTTCCGTCTTCATCCATTCCCGGAAATAGCGGGGGTTCTGTTTGCCAAAAATTGCGACACGCATATCGTTACCTCACGAAACGGGAAATTCCACCATGGTCTTGATGACCCGGCGGGGATCGGCGGGCTTCAGGGCCTCGTCCATACGGGAGAACGGGAGGGTCGCGGTCACGATGCCGCCCATCCTCAGGTCGAATTCGGCCATGATCTTCGAGACGGTCTCCAGGTTGCCGTATTCGCCCATGATGCCGATCAGGGTCAGCTGCTTGGACACCAGTGTGTCGATGTTGAGACCGTTGATGTCGGTCTCATAGAAGCCGATCAGGGCCACGGTCGCGTTCTGGGCCGCCAGGTCCAGGCACTGTCCGATCGTGGACGGAGCGCCGGAACATTCCAGGATGCAGTCCGCGTAGCGGCCGCCGGTCAGTTCCAGGAGCGTTTTCACCGGGTCGGCCGAACTCGTATTGATCGTGCCGGTGATGCCCAGACTGCGGGCTTTCTCCAGCTTGAACGCGTTGCGGCCCACGACGTAGACCTGCCCCGCCCCGCGGTAGCGGGAAAGGGCGGCGGCCGCCATGGCGATCGAGCCGGTCCCGATCACGCAGACCACGCTGTCGGCGTCCATCTTCATTTTCTTGACGCCGCCCCAGGCCACGGACAGGGGCTCGCAGAACGCCGCTTCCTTGAGCGATACGTTCGGGGCCAGCTTGTACACGTGACGGACGGGCGCCAGGTAGTATTCGGCGAACGCGCCCGGCCAGCAGGGATCGATGGTCCCCACGTGATGCCGGCCGGTGCAGCCGTTGTAATCCTTTTTCAGGCAGGCGGGACATACGCCGCAGGACACGTAATTGTCTCCCACGACCGGGTCCCCGATCTCGAATCCGCGCACGTCCGGTCCGACCGCGGCCACCACGCAGGACCATTCATGGCCCAGCCGGATGGGATAGGTCGCCTGTTTGTTGCGGATGAAGCTGCTGTTGCCGGAGGACAGGGCGTAATCCGTGCCGCATACGCCGCAGTAGCGGACGCGGACCAGGATCTCGTCACCCTTCGGGACCGGTGTCCCGACCTCCACGAAGGCGCCTTCGCCCGGCGCCGTGGCCTGATAAGTCAACATGTCGGCAGGACTCCGGGATCAGGGGATGACCGGGAGGTCCTTCTTGGCCTCACGGATGATGCCGATGAACTTCTCGACCTGACGGGTGATGGACACGAGGCCCTCTTTCTCGATCTTGTCGAAATCCATGAACGTGCGGGCACCGGAGACGGCGCAAGCGCCGCAGCGGATGAACTCGCCTGCGTTGTCCGGGGTGATGCCTCCGGACGGGATCAGGTTGACGTCCGGGAAGACCATCTTGAGGTTGGTCATGTATTTCGGTCCGCCCAGGGCGCCCGGGAAGATCTTGACCATCGTCGCGCCCTTGCGCATGGCGGTAAAGACCTCGGTCGCCGTGAAGGCACCGCTGAATACGGGCACGTTGTACCGGTTGGCCACGTCGATGACGTCGTCGATCACGCAGGGGTTCACGATGACGCTTCCGCCGTGCATGATGACCTCGCGGGCGGAGGTGGGATCCAGAACGGTCCCGGCCGCCACCAGCAGCTTGTCGCCGAAGTGGGAGGAAATGGTCTCGATGGCCTCCAGCACGCCCGGAGTGGTCATGGTGACCTCGATCACGCGCGCGCCGCCGTCATACATGGCCTGGGCATAGGCCAGATAGTCGTCCTTCTGATGCAGTTTGATGCAGGGGAGAATGCCCGTGCTCTTGGTCTGCTCGATTACGTATTCCTTTAAGGAAATGTCTCTGCTTCTCATGATCGTGTCCTCGATTCCTGTCTACATTTTGATTTTGGCGATCAGTTTGCCGAGCGGGGCGGGTGCGCCGACGCACACACAGGGCATATGGGCGTCCTGCGGCAGCGTGATCATGAAGTCCCCGGGGTTCAGGGTGATCAGGTCGCCCTGCCCTTCCACGGAAACCATATCCTTCTCGGCATTGTATCCGAGTTCCTTCATCGTGCTCATGTCCGCATATCCGATGCGTTCGCAGCCGTAGGCGACGAAATGGATATCGGCATAGTCCCGGTGCGCCTCGAACGAGCACTCGGATTCGGGCTTGGTCTGCATGGGGCGGGCCTTGACCAGGATGTCGGTGCCCGGCACGCGGATGTCCGCTTTCTCAAAGGGTTCGGAGCCCAGCGTGGCGAAATAGTCCAGGGCGGCCTTGAAGTCCGGGCCCAGGAACGCGTACTGATCGCGGTTGCGGATGTTGTCTTTGATCATATCTTCTCCTATCTCTGGACACGGCCGGAGGTGTTCCCGCCCATCAGGGCGTTCACTTCGGAAAGTGTGGCCAGGTTGAAATCCCCGACGATCGTCTGCTTGAGCGCGGAAGCGGCCGCCGCGAACTCGCCGGTCTTGGCCAGGTCGTAGCCGTTGAGGATGCCATAGATGCATCCGGCCGCGAAGGACGCGCCTCCGCCGCCCCGGTCGACCAGACGGATCTCATACTTGCGGGTGTGGTAGAATTCCTTTCCGTCATACAGGAGGGCGGACCAGCCGTTGTCCGAAGCGGAATAGCTCTCGCGGAGCGTGGTCATGACGTACTTGAACCCGAACGTCTCCTGCAGAGCCTTGAAGGCGGCCTTGTATCCCTCGATATCCAGGGATGCGCCGTTGACGTCGGTCTTGCCGGCCTTGAAGCCCAGGCATTTCTCCGCGTCCTCCTCGTTGCCGATGCACACGTCCACGTATTTCATCAGGGGGACCATCACACTCTGCGCCTTTTCCGGAGACCACAGCTTGCTGCGGTAGTTCAGGTCCACGCTGACCGTGACGCCGTGCTTCTTGGCCGTCTCCATGGCGATGCGGACCAGGTCCGCCGCGCGGTCGCTGATGGCCGGGGTGATGCCCGCCACGTGGAACCAGTCCGCGTCGCGGAAGACGGCGTCGAAATCGAAGTCATCGGGAAGCGCTTCGCTGATGGCGGAATGCTTGCGGTCGTAGACCACGTTGGACGGACGCATGGACGCTCCGTTCTCGTAGAAATTCAGGCCGAGGCGTTCTCCGCCGCGGGCGATGAAGGACGTGTCCACGCCCTGCTCGCGCAGTTTGTTCAGCGCGATCTGTCCGAACGGATTGAGGGGCAGTTTGGTCACGTAGCGGCTCTCCAGCCCGAAGCGGGCCAGGGATACGGCCACGATGGATTCGTCCCCTCCGTAAAACGCGTCGAACTCGGTGGCCTGCTCAAAACGCAGGTTGCCCTTCGGCATCAGGCGGATCATCATCTCACCCATTGTCACAACTCTCATAATGCTATCTCCTTGTGCACATACCGTGCTTGTTGATCAGGTTTTTCCGTATCCGTTGAGGAAGTAGTCCCTTCCGGCGGACACGTAGGGTTCGGAAATCGTCTGCATGCCCCCGGAGGCCAGCAGGGTCAGATAGATCCGGCAGGATTTCTCGACGATCTGCGCGCAGACCTTGGCTTCGGTCAGGGACCGTCCGAAGCTGACGGGCCCGTGATTGCGGATCAGGATGGCATTGACGTTGGTCACCGACGCGGTGACCACCCGGCCCAGTTCCACGTGATCCTGGGAAGGAACGAAATGGTGGGAGAGAGGAATGGGGCCGCCCAAAAGCTGGCACATCTCCTCGGAGATGACCGGCACTCCCGTGTTCCGGGCCGCCGCCGCCATCGCATAGGGCGAATGGGTGTGGATGATCGCGTTCACGTCCGGGCGTTTGTTGAGGATGCCCCTGTGCAGTTCGCGTTCGCTGGTGGACAGCCTGGTGCCCCGCACCTGCGTACCGTCCGGCGCCAGTACGACCAGGTCCTCGGGCTGCATCACCGCGTAGTCCACTTTGGACGGTGTGATGAGATAATTGCCCTCGTCCAGACGGACGCTGATGTTGCCCCAGGTGCCGTAGACCAGTCCCTCGGAACGCATCCACAGGCAGGTCTCGATGATTTCTTTCCGCAGTTCATATGTGTCCTGCATACTGTCTCCCCTGTATAATAACAAAAATGCTTTAGTTTATTATAGTTTATATACTCTGTCCAGTCAAGGGCATATGCAAAAAAAAGCGCAGTCCGTTAGAGGCGGACTGCGCCGTATGGCCGGACCGTTTACGTCCGGACCGGAATCATTTGTAGGAAGGGCCC